>JANNWE010000485.1:0-1501 GCA_031414675.1 Cytophagaceae bacterium | reverse complement strand
TTCTCCATTGGCTGTTTTACGGCCTTGAAATTTATTTGCATAAAAACTGGCTATCCCATATTGAATTTTGGCTTTGCCTTTCTGTGGTTTGGTTGCTGAACTATCCTGCGCATTTACAGCCAGAACAAAAGAAAATAGTAGTAGAAAAAGTAAACAAGCTTTTTTAGTGAGTGGCATCAACAATTATTTATTTGAAAAATAAGCTTCTCTTGCTATTTTATCTTCACCGTAAATATCGTTGTAAAAGAATAGTTTCTCGTTTTTAACCGATGCTGTAAAGTAACGGAAATAAACGGGAAGTTTTGATTTAACAGGTATCACATGTCTTTCTTTGCGCTCTAACCATACTTTTATAGAATCGCTGGGCAAAGAAGTACTGTTTTTTGCAATAGCAGCCACACTATCAAGTTCAGAAATATACCAAACCAATTTTTCCCATTCTTGCACACGTACACATCCATGGCTTAATGCTCTACTTTCATTTTTAAATAAATACCGTTGATTGGTATCATGTAAATACACAGAATACTTATTGGGGAAATTAAATTTTAATACGCCCAACGCATTTGCATCACCACTACCCTGTACAATTTTATAAGGAATACCTTTTACCCAATTCTCGAGAATTGAATTTTCTTTATCGAAAAGTGATTTAGATGTAATAATAAAATTTGCAATGCTACCTTTATTGAGTTGGCCGACTTTTTCTGAAACGCCGAGAAGTTTTGCTGGTGTGTATGTTAATGCTTTTAAGGCATCCTGCTGACTTAATCCATTTTCTATTGCTTTTCTTAAATTCTTCCAGAAGTCGTTTTTATTTTTCAGATCTGCTGCAGTAAGTGCAAAATCTATTTGCTTTGACGCTAGCATTGCTGCATTGGCAGGAGCGAGCTCCCAGGCATTCATTTGATGTAATGAAATATTTATTACATCGTATGGATCATTCAATTCGTAAGCTTCTGGAAAATTAACGGGAACAATAAATGCACAGCCGGTAGCTTTTATATCGTCAAGTCTTTCAAATTCGTTTCCAATTCCTTTAATAATATAATTTTGTTTAAATTCATCTCCAATTCTTTTAATCCGAAGTTCATCCTGTTTATCTTCTGCTTCAAATATCTGTGGAAGGTTTTGCAAAGTATTAAAAGCATCAAGCGAAATATTAAATTCTTTTTTATACCCGCCATTTTTATACCATTGTGCATCATAATATGTTTGTCTTATCAGTGCAATTGAGCCCATCAGTGAAGAAGGATAATCCTGAGTTGAAGATCCTGGATTGAATGAAAAATTTGCTGCAGCACGATCTTTTAATATCAGATCATTTTCTTTTCCGTTTCCAAGCACCGATAAAACAGAAGTCCCGCGAACAATTCCATCGCGGAAAATACTCATTACGGTACCAAATCCAAGTTTTCTTAATTCTTCCGCTTTTTTTGGATCGGCATTGAAATTTTTATACGCATCATACTCTGCCCGTACGGATTGATTCCAACTATAT
>JANNWE010000484.1:0-2403 GCA_031414675.1 Cytophagaceae bacterium | reverse complement strand
CAGGACTTCATCGCTTTGCAATATTGCCAATATCGCCTATGAATTGAATCGCCCTTTAGCTTGGGATCCTAAAAAAGAATTGTTCCATAATGATAAAGAAGCAAATGCACTTTTAGGAAGAAAACTAAATGGCGATTGGGCTATAAAAATTTGATTTTTCAATAATTTAATTCAAATACATTTTTAAAGAGATGAACGGAATTAAATCATGCTATGGTAAACTCCGAAAATCTATTTGGGGTTTGCCATTTTTTAAAGGTCTTTCAAAAGTTGTTTTTATTTCCACATTGTCGTCAAAAAAGCCGCAGTTTTTAAGGTAAAATTCTTGTCCTTTTAATCCTCCAGCATAATCTTTTCGATAGCCAATACGGGCTGTGGCATCTGCAGAGAATGTAATTTTGTTGATTTCTATCCATCCTTTTTGAGAATCGAATGCCCATTGGTTAGTATAATTGGCTTCTCTGGAAACATTGCCCGTTTGGGTATCAAAATTTTCAAGAAACGAATATAATCCTTTCAAATATGTATTGGTACGGGGTCTTTTGAAGCTTGCAATTAGTAGCCATTTACTCTCTTCAGGAGCAAAAAAATAGGCCGAATACGTCGTAAATCCAGTGTCATTGGGTTTAGCTCCTACTAAAAACTTGTAGGTATTATTTACTTTCCAATTGTATTTTAAATAACTTTGACCACCCGCCCCCTCATTGCCAAATTCTCCCGTATAAACATCTTGGCCTTTTTTCAACAAAATTATTTTTTGGTCTGCTGGTATTTTGCTTGGGTCGTCGGTCGTAAATGGACTCCAGATAGAGAATAAAATTCTTCGCTCTGATTCAGAGTTTACTTGCATTCCAAAATAGCCTTCTTTAAAACCATTTGCCATATAATAGGAGCCAATCACATCATTATTTTCAGGAACTGTAATTTCTGAATAAAACCATTCTATGTTTCCTAAGGCCTCTGTATTATAATTTAGATGTACCGAAGGACCTCGTCTGCCCCAATAAAAATAATTCCCTTCATTGTTTTTTACATAGGCCGTTTCAGCATTTATACAACTACCGCTAACACCTAAGCTTGAAATTATTCCAAAAGTAGGGTCTTGTTTTTCAATACCTTTTAATTGAACTTCTATGTATCCTGCTTTTAATATCTCCCATCCTCCTACCATTATTTCGGGTTCTCCATTGGATTGAATGGTTATTGATTTACCGGCAACAGTAACATTTATTTTACTGTTTTTAGAGCTTAAATTCAGAGATAACTTAAGTTTGCCATTAGCAGACACTTTAAAATATACTTTGCAGACTTGGTCAGAATTTGTCCAATTTTCAAGTCCACTTTCGGAGATTTTAGCTCCTTTAGTCACCCATGCATTGCCGCCCAATGGGATGGTTTGTTTATTTACTTCATGAGATATAGCTGGAATAGCCTGAGAGGTACAATAAAAAATAAAAAATAAAAAACCAACATAATATCCTTTAAGATTCATCATTAAGTTTTTAAGGAAAGAAAATCTTGTTACTGAATAAAAATTAGGTTAAAATTGCAAAAAATAAATTGATTTTATGGCCTCCATTTTTACAAAAATCATAAATGGTGAAATTCCTTGCCATAAAATAGCCGAAACAGAAGACTACTTTGCATTTTTAGATGTGTTTCCATGTGCTCCTGGCCACACATTGGTGGTACCTAAAAAAGAGATTGATTATCTTTTTGATATGTCAGATGAGCTATATTTGGGATTAATGGCCTTTGCTAAGTCTATTGAACCTGCTATTAAAAAAGCTGTGCCATGCAAACGAGTTGGAGTAGCCGTTATTGGTCTTGAAGTGCCACATGCGCACGTTCATTTAATACCCATGAATAGCCTAAACGATATGAATTTTAATTCGAAAATAAAGATTTCAAAAGAAGAATTGGGTGAAATAGCAGAAAGAATAAAAGCCAATTTATAAAAAGCAGTTACTGCCTATATTATAAAATCAGGTGTTTTTTTCACCTTAAACTCATACCAATAAACTATTGTTACAAAAAGTACACACAAAATAATATGATAGGGAATAGAAAGCCACAATTTAGAAATGTGTATTTGGCTATTTGCTAATATTAATACTCCTGCACCAATCAAATAAATTAAAATTTCTTTCAACTCATAGGGGATTGGATAGTATTTTTGACCTAAAAAATAACAAACCACAACCATAAAAAATGAAGAAATAGTAAAAGTAATAGCACAGCCTAAATAACCGATTTTTGGAATCAGAATAAAATTTAACAGTATTGTCAAAAGCATGGCGGCAATAGTCAAATATGTACCAAACTGGGTTTTGTCAGAAAGTTTAAACCAGATGGAAGTATTGCCATAAACGCCAATAAAGAGATTTGCCAGCAATAAAATAG
>JANNWE010000483.1:0-5395 GCA_031414675.1 Cytophagaceae bacterium | reverse complement strand
CATGATAGTGATGGCACTTTATCTGTGGTTGCTTTATAGAGGCATTTGGAATATTGAAAACACCACAAGAGCTTTTGGCGGCTTGCTCTGCATTGGCCTTACCTTAAGCATTGTTTTACAAGGATTTGCACATATGTTTATCAACGTAGGACTAGGCCCCGTTACTGGCCAAACTCTTCCAATGATCAGTATGGGTGGCACTTCCGCCCTATTTACTTCTATTGCAATCGGAATTGTTTTAAGTGTTACGAATACAATTGAACTTAAAAAAACAGAAGAATGAAACTGAAAGTAATTATTTCTGGTGGTGGTACTGGAGGACATATATTCCCAGCAGTTGCAATAGCAAACGAAATAAAAGCTCAAAAGCCTGATTCGGAAATATTATTTGTTGGTGCATTGGGAAAAATGGAAATGGAAAAAGTTCCAAAAGCAGGATTTAACATCGTTGGTTTACCAATTGCAGGTATTAATAGATCTAATATGTTGGCCAATTTGGCTTTCCCGTTTAAACTTATACAAAGTCTTTATTTAGCTTATAAAATTTTAAAAGATTTTAAACCTAATTTAGCCATAGGGGTAGGCGGTTTTGCCAGCGGCCCCACTTTAATGATGGCAAATTTATTGGGAATTAAAACCCTGATTCAAGAACAAAATTCTTATGCTGGAGTAACTAACAAATTTCTTGCAAAAAGGGCAGAAAAAATTTGTGTTGCCTACCCAGACATGGAAAAGTTCTTTCCAAAAAACAAAATAGTATTCACAGGAAACCCCGTTAGAAGCGATTTATTAAACGAAAGTTATAATAAAAAAGAAGCCACCACATTTTTTGATTTAGAAGCAGACAGAAAAACGCTCTTGGTTATAGGTGGAAGTTTAGGAGCATTAAGCATAAATAAAGGAATATCAGCAGGATTAAATGAATTACTAAATGCTGACATTCAAATAATTTGGCAAACAGGAAAGTCCTTTTTAGAGCAAGCAAAAGAGAAAATCTATTTGCTTCAGACTAAAAGGGTCTATGTTTCTGATTTCATTTACGAAATGGACAAAGCCTATTCAGCCGCAGATTTTGTAGTTTCCAGGGCAGGTGCTTTGTCAGTTTCTGAATTATCGTTGGTTGGAAAAGCGGCTATTTTAATTCCTTATCCTTTTGCGGCAGAAGACCACCAGACCAAGAACGCTGAAAGCCTATCAACAAAAAATGCAAGCCTTTTAATAAAAGATAATCATATCGGTGATCAGCTCATAGATACGATTCTTAGTTTGGCTTTAAATGAGAAAAAATTAGGTGAATTATCAGAAAATATAAAGAAATTTGCTAAACCTTTAGCGGCAAAAGAAATTGTACAAGAAGTTCTAAAAATAACAAAAAGATGAAAGTATTTTGCTCTGAAAATAATGTTGATTATGGCACTTATACTTTCAATTATGCTCTTTATGCCATAAAAGAATTTCAAAGTGAACTATCTGAAGTATATTCTAAAGGCTTTTTACCTTACACTGGAAACAGTAGCATTGAGTCAGAAATATTTTATTTGGCAAGAAGCTTAAGAGTAAATTTATCAGAATTTGAAGATACTTCAGAAAACAGAAGAGTAAACAGACTAGTTGAACCGCTTAACATAAAGTTAGAAGTTGTAGAAAAAGCAAAGTTTGATTTGCAAGATTCAGATTTTAAGAATTTTTGTGCAAATTATATAAACGAACGCATAGGAGAGGATAACATGAGTCTGGAGCGATGGGATTATATCTTAAAGCAAGAAACGGGTACCCACTTATTTAAGTTTTCGAATGAAGAAAAAGTAATGGGTTATGTATTAACAGCAATAAATGAGGATTTAGTGCATTACTGGTTTGCATTTTTCGATACAGAATATATGAGAAGCCATTCCTTGGGAAAATGGATGATGTGGCGTGTAATAAAGTGGGCAAAAGAAAATGGCAAAAAATATACCTATTTAGGTACTGCATATAAACCAGCTGCACTTTACAAAATTAGAGATCACAAAGGCCTCGAATATTGGGATGGTTATAAATGGAATAAAGAGGTAAAAGTATTAAAAGAATGGTGTCAAACTGACTTAGAACCTCGAATTGCAGACAGATTTAAGAATGAAATTAACCCAAATGATTTTATTAATTCCCTATAAACATGAAAATTCCAAATTTAAAAAAAGTAACAAACTTTACACTCCTAATTGGATTGTCAGTTTTAGGTATCCTCTTGGTTATTTCTGCCACTCAAAAAAATTCATCTAAAAGATGTAAGGGTATTGAAATTAAGATTAAAGATAATGCTAATCAAATTTTAATTACCAAAAGTGATGTTGAAAAATGGATAACAAACTATGGAAATGAGCCTTTTGAAGGAAAAATTATTGAAAATATAGACTTATCCAAAGTAGAAAAAAGAGTATTAAACAAAGGATTAGCAAAAAAATGTGAAGCGTTCACCAATTTACAAGGATATTTAGTGGTTGATATAGAAGGATATATACCTATTGCTCGCATTTTAGGTGAGAATGGTTTTTCTGATCGGTTTTTAGACAAAAATGGAACTATCTTTCCATTTTCAAGGCACTTTAGTCCAAATGTTACCATACTTAGTGGCTCCTATTTTAATAATTTAAAAAGTTTAAAAACAAAAAATAATCAAGATTTATTAAGCTTAATTTTAAAAATATCTAATGATGAATTTTGGGAAGCACAAATAGCCCAAATTAATGTGGATAATCAAAAAGAAATTCAAATGATACCTCTAATGGGTAATAATGTAATTGAATTTGGAAGGCCAGAGCATATTGAAGGAAAATTAAATAAGCTTTTGATATTTTACAAGCAAATTTTACCACAGAAACAGTGGGAAGCTTTTTCGAAAATAAGTGTAAAATATGATGGACAAATTGTGTGCAATTAAGTGATTTTGAATAAGTTTGTATTTAAGAATTATTTCGAGTGAATATTTTATAAGACTAGTCTCTATTATTTAAAATCTAACATGGAAGAAGAAAACTTAGTGGTAGGTGTCGATATTGGCACTTCAAAAATAAGTGCCGCAGCGGGTTATTTACAAAAAGATGGTGCAATAAAAATTGTAGGTTTTACAGAAAAGCCTATAAAACCAAATGATGAGGTTTTAAAAAATGGTCAAATAGAGAATGCTCAAAGAACCATTGAAATTCTTGATGAAGTATTAGAAGATTTGGCAGAGAAACTAAAATTAAATATCGATTCTGTAAATATTAATATTTCAAATCCTGATATTCAAGGATACTACCATAAAGGGAAGGTAACCAAGTCAGGTGAAAACAAACAAATACAACAAGTAGATGTTGACAAACTCTTAGACGATGTTCGACTTACATTTAAAGTAGAACCCGGAAGAGTGGTGTTACATTGCTTGCCTCAAGATTTTTATGTAAATGATATAAAAGCAGGAGAAAAAGTAGTAGGTAAATTTGGTGTTCAAATTGGGGGAGACTTTTATTTTATTACTAGTAAAACCGAAAGTTTAGAAAATCTTTATTATACCATTAAAAGCGTAAGTGCTAAAACGGATGATAAAAAAAAGTCGCCAATCTTAATTGATCATTTGATTCTAAGTAGTGTGGCAGATTCTTTATCGTTATTAGACACCACTATTGATGATAAAAGAAATGGTGTGGCAATCGTAAATATCGGTGCAGAAATGACTGAAATTAGCGTATTTTACAAAAATGGACTTCGGTTTTTTAAGGCAATTCCAATTGGTGGTAATATTATTTCAAATGACCTAAGAGAAGCTTTTGCCATAAATTTTGACGATGCAGAAATTCTAAAAAGAATTTCAGGGGGCATTCCTTCCAAAAGTATCAATGAAAACGAGGTAATTGTAATTAATCGTCAAGAGGATTTAGCCCCAATAGAAATTTTACTAAAAAATGCCTCTTTGATAGTGGAATGGAGATTAAAAGAACTTGCAGGAATTGTTAAAAGTGAACTCTCTAAGGCTGGCTTTGAAAATATTCTTACCAATGGGATAATCTTAAGTGGAGGTACTGCCTCTATGGCTATTATTAAAGATATTTTTATTCAAATTTGTAAAATAAAAAGTGTAAGAAAGGCCAAAATAAATTCAAAAATCAATTTTAACGGTTTTGATTTCATAAACAAACCTAAATATTCTACCTTACTTGGTTTATTAATGACTTCTTATTTAGATTTTGATAGTAGAGTAGATAATAGAATTTTAAAACATAGTTCTATAATAGAGCCAATTTTAGAAACTAAAGTGCCAGAAAAACCAAATAAGTCAACTAATGGAACCCTACCTAAAACATCATTACTTGAAAGAATGAAAAAATTCATAAAAGATGATCCTATGGATGACAATTATACTAAAGATTAATGCTTTCTTACAAACCTTATAAAGAAACTCAAAAATGATTCTAGAACCTAAGTACGAATTAGAATTTAAATCTAATCTTCCAAAAATTATTAAAGTTATTGGCGTGGGAGGTGGTGGCGGAAACGCAATGTTAAATATGTACAATCAAGGAATGCATGATGTGAATTTTGTGGCATGTAATACTGATGCCCAAGCACTTAAGCAATTTCCAGATGACGTAACAAAGATTCAATTAGGTACGGTTCTTACCAAAGGACTCGGGGCTGGCACTGACTGGAAAGTGGGCAAACAAGCCGCTATAGAAAGTGAAAAATCAATAAACGATGTGTTAGCTGACCCAACTGAAATGGTCTTTATCACAGCTGGAATGGGCGGCGGAACTGGCACTGGGGCTGCTCCAGAAATTGCTAGGTATGCCCGATCAAAAAATAGATTAACTATTGGCGTTGTTACAGACCCTTTTAGACACGAAGGCCTCGATAAATTTGAGCAAGCTACCAACGGCATTGCCAAATTAAAAGATTTTTGTGATACCGTATTGGTAATTAAAAACGATAGACTAGTAGAAATGTATGGCGATTTGGATATTGAATCAGCCTATAAAAAAGCAGATGAAGTGCTAGCAAATGCTGTAAAAAGCATAGCTGAATTAATAACCAGACCTGGTATTGTAAATCTTGACTTTGCAGATGTAAAAACAGTACTTGGAGATGCTGGGCATGCTGTAATGGGCTCAGCAGAAGCAACAGGTCCAGATAGGGCTTCTTTAGCCATTGAAGCAGCATTAAATTCTCCACTTCTTGAAAACAATAACATTAGAGGTGCTAAGAGAATATTAGTATCGATTGCCTATTCTGATGAATTGCCAGAATATAAAATCAAGATGTCTGACCAAGCCAAGGTAACAGATTTTGTAGAAAGTCAAATTAAGTCAAGAGCCAAAATTTTTAAGCATGGTTTTGCCATAGACCGATCCTTAAAAGACAAAGTGCGTGTTACCATCGT
>JANNWE010000482.1:0-5085 GCA_031414675.1 Cytophagaceae bacterium | reverse complement strand
CAAAAAGTACTGGAGAAGCCCTTTATTTGAAACCAGAAAGAGTCTATGGCTCCTTTGAAGAAATGATATTGGCGGAAAAACAATTGCCAGTTGGCGAAAGAATGGATTTTGTTTCTATCGTTACACCTAATCATATGCATTTTGCACCTGCAAAAATGGCATTAGAAAATGGTTTTAATGTAATGATGGATAAGCCAGTTACCTTAAATATGGAAGAGGCCAAAGAATTAGAAACCATCATTAAAAAATCGGGTTTATTATTTGGCCTTACGCATAATTACACAGCCTATCCAATGGTAAAAGAGGCTAGGGCTATGATAAAATCGGGACTATTAGGCAAAATAAGAAAAGTTATAGTAGAATATCCTCAAGGATGGCTCTCTCAATTACTGGAAAGCACTGGGCAAAGGCAAGCAGCATGGCGAACAGACCCTGCAAGATGCGGTGCAGCAGGTGGAGTAGGAGATATTGGTACGCACGCCGAGAATCTTGCGGAATATATTACTGGCTTGAAAATTACCGAATTGTGTGCAGATCTAACAATTTTTGTGGAGGGCCGCCAACTGGATGATGATGCTAATATTTTATTAAGGTTTGATAATGGTGCCAAAGGAGTATTGCACAACAGCCAAATATGCAATGGAGAAGAAAATGATTTAAACATAAGAATATACGGTGAATTTGGAGGTTTGAAGTGGCGTCAGATGGAACCCAATACCTTGATATTGACCAATCAAGAAAATGGTTCGAAAATAATAAGGACTGGAGTTGGGAATTTATCAAAACATGCCCAAGCCCATACCAGGCAGCCAGCTGGGCACCCAGAAGGATATGTGGAAACGTTTGCAAATATTTATAGAAACTATGCATTAGCTTTAAAAGCAAGTTGGGGAAATGCTGAAAGGAAAGTTTCCGTTGGAGGCCTAAATGGAACTCAAGACGACAGCAATGGATATGATCCTGAAATACATGATTTTCCAGGAATTGAAGAAGGATTAAGAGGAATGGCTTTTATTAATACGGTGGTAAAATCAAATGCTACTGATGAAAAATGGACTAAATTTGAAATATAAAATAATTAAAATTTACAATGTCAAAAATTAAAGTTGGGGTAGTTGGAACTGGTTTTATAGGACCTGCTCATATTGAGGCTCTTAGGCGTTTGCCTAATATTGAGGTGGTTGCCTTATGTGAAGTTAATTTAGAATTGGCCACTGCCAAAGCAGCTCAATTGGGAATAGAAAGGCCCTGTACTTTTGATCAGCTTCTTGCAATGGAAGATATTGAATGTGTGCATATTTGTACACCAAATTTTCTACATTATGCCCAATCAAAAGCCGTTTTGTTAGCTGGTAAACATTGCGTTTGTGAAAAACCATTGGCAACAAATTTAGAAGAAGCGGAGGAATTAGTAGCATTGGCTAAAAAAACAGGATTAGTTAATGCTGTGCATTTTAATTTGAGATACTATCCTTTAGTTCGTCAAATGAAAATAATGAAAGAGAAAGGCGAATTAGGCGATATCTACTCTGTCATTGGTTCTTATCTACAAGATTGGTTGTTCTATGCCACAGATTATAATTGGAGATTGGAACCAGATAAATCCGGAGATTCAAGAGCTATTGCAGATATAGGTTCCCATTTACTTGACTTGATAGAATATGTAACTGGCTTAAAAACTGTGGAGGTAATGGCCGATTTTAATACGGTTCATAAGAACAGAAAAAAACCTTTAAAACCATTAGAAACCTATTCTGGGAAAATGCTTAATGCAGAAGATTATGCAGATGTGCCAATCAATACAGAAGACCATGCCAACGTACTTTTACGCTTTGATAATGGAAACAGAGGAAGCATAACAGTTTCACAGGTTTCTGCAGGAAGAAAAAATCAGTTAAAAGTTGAAATTTCTGGTTCAATTAAAACTTTAGCTTGGAATTCTGAAGCACCAAATGAAGTTTGGATTGGTGCAAGAGATGGAGCAAATGCAGTATTGATGAGAGATCCATCTTTGGTTCATGAAGAGGTAAGGTCATTAATTACCTATCCTGGAGGTCATAATGAAGGTTTTGGTGACACCTCGAAGCAATTGTTTAAAGAAGTGTACCAAGCAGTAGTAGATGGAAAACAACCTGAACATCCCAAATTTCCAACTTTTGCTGATGGGTACAGAGAGTTATTAATTTGTGAAAGAATTTTGGAAAGTAGCAGAACCGATAAATGGGTAAAAGTTTAAAAAAGTATTACTGAAAAATTTTATTTTTTATTTTAATAAGTTTTGAATAAGGTGAATTTTTAAAAGTGTTTCAAATTATTTATTTCTCATTTTTAAATTTTTCTGATTCTAAACCTCAGTTTATTAAACATTAAAATTATTAAAACAGTAAGTCACATTCATTCAAAGGAAAAATTAGTTAATAAAAATAGGCTGTATGCTAAAAGCTAAATGCCAAAAAATAAACAAAGATGAAAACAATTAAAGGACCAGGAATATTTTTAGCTCAATTTATGGGCGACGAAGCCCCTTTCAATTCACTGGATACTATCGCAGACTATATGGCTGAGTTGGAATATAAGGGAATACAATTGCCTACTTGGGATCCAAGGGTAATTGACTTAAAAAAAGCTGCCGAATCGCAAACCTATTGTGATGAACTAAAGGGTAAATTGTCTGATAAGGGTTTAGTAATTACTGAGTTATCAACACATTTACAAGGGCAATTGATTGCCTCACATCCTACTTACAATGGCATGTATGATGCATTTGCCCCCGCTGAAGTGCATGGCAATGAACCTGCTAGAAGAGCCTGGGCCGCTAAACAATTAGAATATGCTGCCATTGCTTCGAAAAGATTGGGCTTAACTTCCCATGTTGGTTTTTCGGGTGCATTGGCTTGGCCATTTTTGTATCCTTGGCCGCAAAGACCTTCGGGCTTAATTGAAACTGCATTTAAAGAATTAGCTGCTCGATGGAAACCTATTTTAGATATTTATGATGAAAATGGAGTAGATTATTGCTACGAACTACATCCTGGTGAGGACCTTTTCGATGGTTCTACTTTTGAGATGTTTGTAGATTATTTAGGAGGTCATAAAAGAGCTAATATAAATTATGATCCTAGTCACTTTGTTTTACAATGTTTAGATTATATTCAGTTTATTGATTTATATCACGACAGAATCAAGGCATTCCATGTTAAAGATGCTGAGTTTAATGCAACTGGAAAACAAGGTGTTTATTCTGGTTATTCTGGTTGGGCAGATAGAGCAGGACGCTTCCGTTCTTTAGGCGACGGCCAAGTAGACTTTGGAACTATCTTCTCCAAACTATCACAGTATGATTACGATGGCTGGGCTGTATTAGAATGGGAATGTTGTATTAAATCCTCAGAGCAAGGAGCTGCAGAAGGAGCACCATTTATTGAAAGCCATATTATTGAGGTTGCCACTAGAGCATTTGATGATTTTGCCGCAACAGGAGCAGACGAATCTGTAAATAAGAGAGTGTTAGGTCTTTGAGAATTTTTGTAAAACTAAATCTAATAAAAAAGAGCCTTTTCGGCTCTTTTTTTGTTGGAATTGAAAATTATATTTGTGTTATTTATTCCATAATGCACTCTTAAAATTATATCTAATTAGGTGGCTGTTTCACATTAGCCTTTATAAATTCCTACCTTTGTAAATCAATAAACAAGAATTAAGCATTGGAAACATTCAAGCAACTCGGAGTTTCAGACAATTTAGTAAAGGCTTTAGAAGAAATAAAAATTAGCAAACCTTCTGAAATACAAGAAAAAGTAATTCCGTATCTATTAAAAAATGCTACTGATTTTATCGGTCAAGCACAGACTGGAACGGGCAAAACCATTGCATTTAGCATTCCCTTATTACAAAGAATAAAAACATCTGAGACTTATATTCAGGCTCTAATTCTTTCTCCCACAAGAGAACTCTGTCAACAAATAGCCAAACAGATTTTTAAAATGACGCGTTATACTGATAAAGTATTTGCAGAGGCCATTTATGGAGGAGAAAAAATAGATGTACAAATTAGAAATCTTCAAAGACCCACTCAAATAATTGTGGCTACCCCAGGCCGCTTAATGGATTTAATAGAAAGAAAAGCTTTAGATTTGAGTAAAGTGAAGACCATCGTGCTAGATGAAGCCGACGAGATGCTCAGCATGGGTTTTAAAGATGCTATTGATGAAATTATTTCCAAGATTCATCCCAGTAATACCAAATGGTTGTTTTCTGCAACGATGCCCGAGTCTCTTTTGAGATTGACTGAAAAATATATGGCATCTGACGTATATAAAGTTTCGGTTAGTAAAAGCGAGGTGGTTAATAATCTAATTGAACATCAGTTTTTTATTTGTGAGCAAAAGCAAAAGTTCGATTATTTAGTCCAATTTTTGGCCTCCCAAGGAGTGGCGAGAGGAATAGTTTTTTGCAGAACACGCGAAGATGCCCAGATGGTTGCTAAGCGTTTAAAGGCAAAAGATATTTCTGCCGATGCCATACATGGAGATTTGGAACAACGCGACAGAGACAAAGTGATGCGAGCTTTTAAAAATAAAAAAATCCAAGTTTTGGTGGCAACAGATATTTCGGCAAGGGGAATAGATATTGAAAACTTGATGTATGTAATTCATTATCAATTGCCTGATCAGATAGAATATTATACGCATAGAAGCGGAAGAACAGCAAGAGCCGGCAAGCGGGGGATATCCATCTCTTTTGTAACTACCGAAGAACTTAAGATTATTAGAGAAATAGAGAAAAATTTGAAAATTAAATTTATTAAAATTTAATATTTTTTTATAACAGAAGCATCGGATCATCAATAATTCTATAGTTTTCATTAAAATCACAAATTTGAATCATGTCAGATGCTGTGATTTCAAAATCGAAAATTTCGAAATTTTCCTTTATTCTAGCTAAAGTTGCTGATTTTGGAATAGTAGAAACACCTAATTGTATGTTCCAGCGTAAAATAACTTGGGCTGGAGTTTTATCATATTTTTTGGCCATTAAAATTAATTTTGGATCAGAAAACCTTTCACCTCTAACTAAGGGAGTATA
>JANNWE010000481.1:0-13569 GCA_031414675.1 Cytophagaceae bacterium | reverse complement strand
AACGCATCACCGTTCCTTTACCGTAGGTTTTATCCAGTTTGTCAAGGGTGAATTGAAGTATTTTTAACTTTTCTATACTTTCCTTTTCTGTCTTATCTGTTGCCATTTTTTTTATTTTGAATTCAAAAGCAAATATATATAATTTTTTTAGACAAGTCCTGCTAATTATATTAGCAAAAAAAATTAACCTATTTTATTTATTAAAGGCTTTTTAAAATAAGCTCTTTCCATTGCACTTTTATCCCTCCACCAGAATGTATTTGTAAAGCTATTTTTCCGTCTACTTCTCCTATTGCTTTGTCGTTTAAATAAATCATCTGCTCTCCATTTACCCAAGTGGTCACTTCATTGCCGACCACCTTAATTTTCATGGTATTCCATTCAGCCATTTTTACATTATCTTTTTTAGGATCAGGCTTTATTAACCATCCCCTTTTATAGGATTCATAAATTCCCCCTGAAAAATTACCTGGAGGTGCCACCTCTGCTTGCCAACCAGATACTTTTGTTCCAACAATACTTGAATGAAAAAACACGCCGCTATTGCCATTTGCTTCTGGTTTAAATTTTAAATTCAGTTCAAAATCCTTGAAAGATTTCTCTGTACCTAAATAACCGTATTCCTTGTCTGGGCCACTTTCACACACTAAAAGACCATTTTCTACATACCACTTTTCTGTTCCATAAACAACCCAGCCATCTAAATTTTTACCATTAAACAATTTAATTTTTTTACTTTTCTGAGCCATACAAAAAATAGGCAAAAACAGAACAAAAAGAATGATTTTTTTCATTTTAGTTGATTTTTTAATTTTAAAAAAGCAAATTAACAATTCTAAGTTAAAAAATAAAATTCAAACATAAATCAATGCTACATATGAAATCAAAAAGGTAACTTTGCATTTTGATAATTAAGTACTTATTTAGACAAAAAATGAAATTCGAAGAATTAAATATTAATAAATCTTTATTAAATGCCCTAAATGATTTAGGTTTAGAATCACCTACAACTATCCAAGAAAATGTGTTTTCAGTAGTAATGTCTGGAAAAGATGTTTGTGGAATAGCACAAACAGGCACAGGAAAAACACTAGCTTATTTGCTTCCTTTATTACGCTTATGGACATTCTCTAAAGAAAAATTACCTGAAATTCTTGTGCTAGTTCCTACTAGAGAACTAGTAATTCAGGTTGTTGAAATGGCAAAAGAACTAACAAAATACATAAGTTTTGATGTAATCGGGGTATATGGAGGTGTAAATCTTAAATTACACGTTTCTGAATTATCCAAAGGATGCGATCTTTTGGTAGCAACCCCAGGAAGGTTTATTGATTTGGCTTCTTCAGGTGCACTAAAAGTAAAAAATATAAAAAAACTAGTAATTGATGAATTTGATATGATGCTAGATTTAGGATTTAGGCCTCAATTAAAAACAATTTTTGACAAAATTCCTCAAAGACGACAAAACTTACTTTTCTCTGCTACTTTAACTGAGGAAGTAGAAAGCTTACTTGATATATATTTTAAAAGTCCAGTTTTAATTGAAGCTTCAAGTTCTGGTACTCCGCTTGAAAACATAAACCAGAAGGCATATGAAATACCAAATTTTCAAACTAAAGTAAATTTCCTTGAATTGCTGTTAGTGAACGATAAAGAAATGAAGAAAAATTTAGTTTTTGTCTCAAATAAAGCCCTCGCAGATTTGCTATTTGATCAATTATTAAATAGAGATCTTCAAAATATAGATGTTATTCATTCTAATAAATCCCAAAATTATAGATTTAAAGCTGTAGAAAATTTTGAAAATGGAATAACAAATACACTAATTGCGACGGATATTATTTCTCGTGGAATAGATCTGACAGGAGTTAGTCACGTTGTTAATTTTGATTTACCAGAAGAGCCAGAGAGCTATATTCATAGAATAGGTAGAACAGGAAGAAATACAAAAAATGGAATTGCAATATCTTTTTTTACTCCAAAAGATTTGGACATAAAAAGTTCGATTGAAGAACTTATGTCATTTAATATCCCTGCTTATGATACTCCAGATTTTTTAGAAATTTCGAATGAAATTATGTCATTTGAAAGAGAAGAATCTTTAATGAAAATAATAGAAATTAAACCCATAAAAAAAGAAAAATTGGGAGCCGCCTTTCACGAAAAAAAGGAGAAAAACAAAAAAGTTAATGTAAGGCGAAATATTGAAGAAGAGAAAAAAAGAAAATATGGAAAAGCTTATCGAAAAGAAAGTTAATAGATTAGCCAAGGTCAACTTTTGAATTTATATTCTTAAGAATAATCTAAAGTATAGCTGTATAAATAAAAAATGCTTGGAATTTTTTAAAGAATAATTAAATTTTTAAAACTCTATTTTAGTCTTTCACTTTATTTCTGGACTTGTTTCATTTATTTTGTTTCTTCGTTTTTTTTACTTTTTATGAATTTAAATCTGTGTAAAAAGTAATTACTTCTAATGTTAAATATTATTAACAACTTAATTTTAATTTATACTAAAACAATCATAGGATTTCAAGAATTAAAAAGAGGGTAAAAAGATTTAAAAAAGCAATGAAAGCTTGAAAATTAAAAAGCAAAGTTTATTAAAGAAATTTTTAAAAATCACAAAACACTTTATTTGCTAAATATTTAATTTTTAAATGCGAATAATAAATGATAGAAGAAATCACTAATTTATACGGTAATAAAATAAGAGTAAGAGCCTGTGGAATTTTATTGAAAAGAAATAAAGTTCTAATGATAAACCATTTAGGATTAAATAAAGAAAACTCTTATTGGGGATTTCCAGGTGGCGGAATTCAGGCAAATGAAAATGTATTAGAATGTGTAAAAAGAGAGTTCATAGAAGAAGTAAATTTAAAAGTTGAGACTAAAAATTTGTGCTATATCAATGAATTTATAAATGGAAAACTGCACGCTATTGAATTTTACTTTTTCGTTAAAAGTAAAAACTATAAAGTTAAGTTGGGAACTGACCCAGAGTTAAATATTTTATCCGACCTCAAATGGTTTTCTTGGAAAGAAATCATAAATCTGCCAAAAAATCAAAGGCCACAATTTTTGGATATGTTTAGTTCTTTCCTAGATTTGAAAAGCAATATTTCTTTTTTAAATTTGTAAAATGGAGAACCTTAATTGTTATAAAGTTTTTGATGACAGATTCACTGTGGATGTCATTGAAAAACATGATTTAGTAATTGAGTTCAGTTTAACTAGATTAAAATTTTTTATAAAAACCACAAAACCGGTACAAATAATTTGGCTTGAAGATCACTTTTTGGGATTAGAAAATACCATAGAACAAGCGATAGCAAAATCAAAAGAAATAATTGAATCGCATGATTTTGTTTCTGCTAATTTCTGGAATTCAATCAAAATTGTTGCAAACTCTCCTTTTTTTTGTTTAGTTCCAAGCGAATTATTTGATGAAAATTTAGCTCCTAATTATATTTATATTGCTTTTCCGAGATTAAGAAAAGAAAACTTTACGATACAAAGTAAACCAATTCATACTAAAGATGCACAGATAGTTTATGCATATCCAACAGCCTATTTAGTCCTTTTTAGTGAAATTTATCAGGAAAAAGAATTGAAATTTAGCTATTCTATACTCGAATTAGCAAATCATTATAATGGAAAGCCTGAAGCAAAAAATAGAAATATCATAGTATTTGAAGACAAATTTTTAGTCTTAATATATAATTCAATATTATCAAAAAAAATAAGAATAGAAATTCTTCCAAACCAATCAAAATATTTTGAAAATTTTTTGAAATTATATTTAAAAGATGGCCAAATCAAAACGGTCGTTTATGGAGAAATAACTATATTTTCGAAATGGTATGAAATTCTTAAAAAACAAGGGAAAGCTGTGGAAATTGGGAGTAAAAATATGGATACAAATTTGACACAGTTTTTTTCAGAAACTCCTGATCATCGGTATTGGAATCTATTTTTATACTAATTTTTCTTACTGTTTTTAGTATATTTATAATCAAAACCGACCTGAACTTTTAAGTTGTAATCAAAAAATTCCAAAGCCCTTTGAACTAGTTTTCCCTTTATCGCAATAAAATAGGGTTTTCTTCCTTTTTTGTTAACTAATTTGGTGTCAATTTTATATATTGTACCTTCCGGAAAAGTGGCAATGAACTTGCTAGCAATACTTACTTTCAGGTCTTCTGGCACTTGTTGACCAATAATAGTTTTTAGCTTCATTTTTTCAGATTTTACGTCGTACAAAGCTTCTGCAAAAACATCTAAAAAATGTTTTTTATTAAACTCAGGAACTTCGTCAATCAATGACAACTGCATATTTTTTAACATTTAATGATTCAATTGCAAAATAAATTGATTTTCTTCAAAATAAAATAGCATGTAGCATTTTTTTTTGTAATTTTGCGGAACTTTTCTGAAACATATAGACGCGAAATGGCTGAAGTTAAAATTTTTTCTGGTTTAAATTCTAGATATCTTGCAAGCAAAGTTGCCTATTTTTATGGTAAAGAACTGGGGAAAGTTTCTATTCAGCGATTTGCTGATAGTGAGATTTCTGTAAATTTTGATGAATCAGTAAGAGGCTGTGATGTTTTTTTGCTTCAAAGCACTTTCCCAACTTCAGATAATTTAATGGAATTGCTTTTAATGATTGATGCAGCTAGAAGAGCTTCTGCTCATTATGTTGTAGCAGTTATTCCTTATTATGGATATGCCCGTCAGGATAGAAAAGACAGGCCTAGAGTAGCGGTTGGGGCTAAATTGGTCGCAAATATGTTGGTTGCGGCTGGTGCGGATAGAATCATGACAATGGATTTACATGCTGGTCAGATTCAAGGATTTTTTGATATTCCTGTTGATCACCTAGAAGGTACTTCGGTTTTTGTACCTTACTTGAAAACTAAAAATATAGAAAATCTAATTTTTGCATCTCCAGATGTAGGTGGAGTTTCAAGGGTACGAAAATTCGCTAGTTATTTTGAAGCAGATATTGTAATCTGCGATAAACAAAGGAAAAAAGCCAACGAAATTTCAGGAATGCAACTTATTGGAGATGTTAAAGATGCAAACGTGGTGTTAGTTGATGACATGATTGATACTGGTGGCACAATTTGTAAAGCAGCAGAAATAATTATGGAAAAAGGAGCTAAATCTGTGAGAGCCATTTGCACTCATGCAGTTCTATCTCATAAAGCACACGAAAACATCAATAATTCAGTTTTTGAAGAGGTCATAGTTTCAGATACCATTCCATTGAGACAAGACAATTCAAAAATTAAGGTTATTTCAGTGGCTGAATTGTTTGCAAAAGCAATTGGCCGAATCAGAGACAATGGATCTATTAGTACATTATTTATAAATTATCAACATCAAATTACATTTTAATTATGAAAGTAACTGAGATTGTAGGGTATAAAAGAGCGAATCTCGGTCGTCAGTCTGCTCAAGAACTTCGTGCCTCTGGTATGGTTCCTGGTATTCTGTATGGCGGAGAAGAACAAGTTTCATTTTATGCACCCGCTTATTTGTTCAGACCGTTAATTTTTACATCTGACGCATTCGAAATTTTATTGAACATCGAAGGAAAAGAATACAGAGCTATTCTCCAAGATAATCAATTCCATCCAGTTAACGATACGTTAATACACGTTGACTTATTAGAAATTACCCCTTCTAAAGTTATAACAACCTCAATTCCAATTAAATTAACTGGAATTGCGATTGGTGCAAAACAAGGTGGTAAATTAGCTCAAACATTGAGAAAATTAAGAGTTAAAGGACCAGCTTCTGCCATTCCTGAATTTGTAAATCTCGATATAACCAATTTAGGACTTGGTAAAGCTATTAAGGTGAGTGCAATTACTATTGAAGGCATTACTATTTTGGATTCAGAAGCAAATCCAGTAGCGAGTGTTACGATTCCAAGGGCACTTAGAGGCACACTTACTGCAGCTAAATAATCGAATTTGGGTTTTCTAATAGACAAAGAAGTTCTGGTATCAGAGCTTCTTTTTTTATTTATACCTTTTAATTAATTCTTGTACTAATTTAGGTAAACTTATAGAAGCGGGTTCTTCCAAAAATTTCAAATTAGTATTATCAAGATCTGTTTTTACAGGATTTACAACAAAAATAGGGACATCTTTTGGAACATAGCTTACCAACCCGGCAGCGGGATAGACTTGAAGACTAGTTCCAACTACGATAAAAAGTTCTGCTTTAGAGCAAATATCAGCTGCTTTATCAATTAGAGGTACTTGTTCTCCAAACCAAACTATATGTGGCCTTAACTGAGCATTATCTTCTGCTTTGTCGCCTAATTTTATTTCTCCTCCCCCTATATCGTAAATTAAACTCTCATTCTTTTCACTTCTAACTTTTGAAAGCTCCCCATGTAAATGCATTACATTTTCAGAACCTGCTTTTTCATGCAAACTATCAACATTTTGAGTAATTATATAAACCTCAAAATACTTTTGTAGATTACTTAAAGCAAAATGTCCAGCATTCGGAATAGCAGATGCTGCTTGAGCTCTTCTTTTATTGTAAAATTCTAATACCAATTCAGGATTTTTTATCCAACCCTCAGGCGTGGCTACGTCTTCAATAGCAAACGATTCCCAAAGACCTCCCATATCTCTAAAGGTTTTCAATCCGCTTTCAGCACTTATTCCAGCCCCAGAAAGCACAACTATTTTTTCCATTTGAAGCCAATTATTGTTTAAAATTAATTGATAATAACAAAAAAAGCACCCAATTAGGATGCTTTTAAAAAAAATGTTTTTTTTACAAAATTTTAGGCTTCCCCAAGTTTTAAACAATCTTCAAGTGTAAGCTCCTCTGGAACTGTACCTTTCGGAATTTTTACATTTCTTTTCCCCATCTGAATATAGGGTCCATATCTGCCATTCAAAACCTTTACTTTATCATTTTCCGGATATTCCCTAATAATTTTATTAGCAGCAACTTGTTTTGCTTCTATTATCATTTGTGAAACTTTTGCATCGTCAATCGTTAATGGGTCTTCCGTTTTTGGTATATTATAATATGTTGTACCATGTTTAATATAGGGGCCAAATCTGCCTTTATTTATCACTACTGGCAAACTTTCAAACTCTGCCATTTCCCTAGGTAGCTCTCCTTCTACACCCGTTTTTTTAGTTTCAATAATTTCAATTGCACGCTCTTTGGTTATTAATAAGGGATCCTCCCCTTTTTCTAGATTTGTATATTTCCCATTATACAAAATATAAGGGCCATATCTTCCTTCGTTTACCACAATTGGATTACCTTCATGAAGGCCTAACTCCAAGGGTAATTTTGGGCCTTTTAAAATAGATAAAGCCTCATCGAAATTCATATTGGAAATCAATGTTCCTTTTTTAATAGATACAAAAGTAGGCTTATCTTCATCTGTTGCTTCTCCTACTTGAAGATAAGGTCCAAATTTACCTATTTTTGCAAAAACTTTTTTTCCCGTTTCAGGATCAACACCTAATTCATAAGAGTTAGCTGCTTTGGCTCCTTCCGAACCTGTTGCTTCTAAAATCTTTACGTTAAAATCATCATAGAAGTTTTTTATCATTGTCTGCCAAGGCACTTTGCCTTCCGCTACATCGTCAAATTCACTTTCAACCTTTGCAGTGAATTTATAATTTAGCACATCCCCAAAATTTTCAACTAAATAGTCGTTTACTATTATTCCTAGGTTTGTTGGAAAAAGCTTTGCCTTCTCAGAACCAAAAGTCTCTGAACCAACAGTATGAGTGAGTAGTCCATTTTTTAGAAGATATTCTTTAAAATTTCTTTTTTGACCCTCTCTATCTTCCTTAATAACATATTCCCTTTTTATAACGGTAGAAATCGTTGGAGCATATGTGGATGGCCTTCCAATCCCTAGTTCTTCTAATTTCTTCACTAGAGAAGCTTCTGTATATCTCGCTGGCGGTCGAGAAAAACGCTCAGTGGCTTTCATTTCTGTTAAATTTAAAAGCTGGCCTTTTGTCAATGGAGGAAGCATGTCTTTATTATCCTCATCTTCGTCGTCGGTGGATTCTAAATAAACTTTCAAAAAACCTTCAAATTTTATTACTTCACCTGTAGCTGTCAATTCTTCTGGCCTGGTTGATATTCCAATTTTGGCAATTGTTCTTTCAATAATAGCGTCAGCCATTTGTGAAGCTATAGAACGCTTCCAAATGAGTTCATATAACCTTTTTTCATTTTTTTCTCCATCCACTGCTTTTGTAGAAAAATCTGTCGGTCTAATAGCCTCATGTGCCTCTTGAGCAGCTTTGTCTTTCGTTTTATAAACTCTAGACTTGGAATAGTTTTCTCCATAAGCATTTATAATTTGACTTTTTGCATTATCAATTGCTTCTTGAGACAAACTGATTGAATCAGTTCGCATATATGTAATTTTTCCCGATTCATAAAGTCTCTGAGCCAAAGTCATGGTTTGTAAAACCGAAAAACCTAATTTTCTTCCCGCCTCTTGCTGAAGAGTAGAGGTTGTAAAAGGAGCAGATGGAGTTTTAGAACTGGGTTTTACTTCTAAGCTATTAATAGTATAAATTGCTTTTTTACAATCCTCTAGAAATTCCTGCGCTTCATTTTCTAATTCAAAATTTTTGGAAAGCTCTGCCGTAAGAATTTTATTTTTATCAACCAGAAAATGAGCTACTACTTTGAAGCTCGATTTTGAATCAAATTGTTCTATTTCTCTTTCTCTTTCAACTACAATTCTAACAGTAACGGACTGAACCCTTCCAGCAGATAAATTTTTCCTGTCTGCACCTGCACGAATTTTTTTCCATAAAACTGGAGAAAGCTGAAAACCCACTAATCTATCTAATATTCTTCTTGCTTGCTGAGCATTTACTAAATCAAAATCAATTACACGAGGACTTAAAATTGCCTTATTTATGGCATTTTTTGTAATTTCTCTAAAAACAATTCTTTTAGTTTGATTATCCAAACCTAATGCTTCCTTTAAATGCCAAGAAATGGCTTCTCCTTCTCGGTCATCATCAGTTGCCAACCAAACCTCTTTATCTTTTGCTAACTTCTTCAGTTCATTTACTACTTTAACTTTATCAGCTGATATCTGATAAGTTGGTTCAAATTCGTTTTCAACGTTAACACCAAGCTCTTTATCAGGCAAATCACGGATATGACCATAGCTGGATTTTACGATAAAATCAGAACCCAAATAGCCTTCAATGGTTTTTGCTTTAGCCGGGGATTCTACAATAACTAGATTTTTTGACATAAGAAATTTGAATGGAACAGTTTTCAATTCTAGAGCAAAGTAAGTACATTAAACCTACAAACTGAAAATTTTTTTTACAAAAGCATTTTAATTAAAAAATATTAAAAGCAAAATTTCTTAAAAAGTGTGCAAAAATTTAAGCTGTTTTCTTGAAATATTACTATTTCGTATTTTTAGAATTTACTTAAATCTACTAAAATAAAGGCTAATTTTTAAAAAAAATTTTTCTAATGGAAATTTAATTTATATTTTTAATCCAATATTCTATTTCATAAGATATTATCTTTCAATATTTTAATGAAAAAATAATGCGCATTTCTTCCAAAAATCAATTAAATTGAAAAAATCCTAATTTTTTTTAAAAATCAATTCGTAATTTTGAAGAACTTAAGCATATTTTTAAACCATATTAAAGAAGCTGATGAAAGTATTTGATTTAGACATGATTAAGGCAGTATATTCTCGTATGCCCGAAAGAGTAGAAGCAGCAAAGAAGTTATTGGGCCGCCCTTTGACTTTAGCTGAAAAAATATTATATAACCACCTTTGGGATGCAATACCTGGAAAACCATTGGAACGCGGTACTGATTATGTAGATTTTGCTCCTGATAGAGTTGCAATGCAAGATGCCACGGCTCAAATGGCACTCTTACAATTTATGCAAGCTCAAAGAGAGAAAGTAGCTGTTCCTTCCACTGTACATTGCGACCACTTAATTCAAGCAAAAGTTGGTGCGGTAGAAGATTTAAAAATAGCGAACGAATCAAATAAAGAAGTTTATGATTTCTTATCTTCGGTTTCAAACAAATATGGAATTGGTTTTTGGAAGCCTGGTGCTGGTATAATTCACCAAGTGGTGTTAGAAAATTATGCATTCCCAGGTGGAATGATGATAGGAACTGACTCTCATACTCCAAATGCAGGTGGATTAGGCATGATAGCTATTGGTGTAGGTGGTGCTGATGCGTGTGATGTGATGGCTGGTTTAGCTTGGGAATTAAAAATGCCTAAGTTGATTGGGGTAAAATTAACTGGATCACTTAAAGGATGGGCTTCCGCTAAAGATATTATTTTAGAGGTTGCTGGTATTCTTACAGTAAAAGGAGGCACTGGTGCAATTGTAGAATATTTTGGAACTGGGGCCGATAAACTTTCTGCAACGGGTAAAGGAACAATTTGTAATATGGGAGCAGAAATTGGGGCTACGACTTCAGTTTTTGGTTTTGATAAGAAAATTGCTAAATATTTAACGGCCACGGGAAGAAGAAACGTAGCTATTGCTGCCGGAAAAATCAAAGAATATTTAAAACCTGATCAAGATTGTATTGATAATCCATCTAAATATTATGATCAGGTTATAGAGATAAACCTATCTAAGTTAGAACCTAGAATTAATGGTCCATTTACTCCTGATTTAGCTTGGCCATTATCTAAATTTGCTGCCGCAGTTAGAAAGAACAATTGGCCATCCAAATTAGAAGTAGGCCTAATTGGCTCTTGTACTAATTCTTCTTATGAAGATTTAACTAGGGCGGCTTCTATTGCTGCACAAGCTGGTTCAAAGTTTTTAAAAGCAAAATCTGAATTTACCATAACTCCTGGATCAGAACTTGTTAGATACACTGCGGAAAGAGATGGTCTTTTAAAAACTTTTGACAAAATTGGTGGTGTAGTTTTAGCTAACGCTTGTGGACCTTGCATTGGACAATGGGCACGACATGGAGCTGAGAAAGCGGAGAGGAATTCAATTATTACTTCATTTAATAGAAACTTTGCCAAAAGAGCAGATGGTAATCCAAATACTCATGCTTTTGTAGCTTCACCTGAAGTTGTAACTGCTTTGGCAATAGCTGGTGACTTGACTTTTAACCCTGCCAAAGATACTTTAACCAATGAAAGAGGAGAACAAGTTAAATTGGATCCACCTTTGGGTATAGAATTACCCCCATTAGGTTTCGACGTTTTAGATGCAGGTTATCAGAAACCGGCAAGAAGTGGAAAAAATGTAAAAGTAAAAGTTAGTTTAAAATCTGACAGATTGCAATTACTTGCTCCATTTGCTAAATGGGAAGGCAATGACCTTAAAGGGTTAAAACTATTGATAAAAGCTAAGGGAAAATGCACAACAGATCATATTTCAATGGCTGGCCCATGGTTAAAATTTAGAGGACATTTAGATAATATTTCCAATAATCTTTTGATAGGAGCTGTAAATGCCTTTGGTGAGGCTACTAATAAAGTCAAAAACCAAATAGATGGAAGTTTTGGCGAAGTACCAGCAACCCAAAGAAAGTATAAAGCAGCAGGAATCGGTACCATAGTTGTGGGTGATGAAAACTATGGAGAGGGCTCTTCGAGAGAACACGCAGCCATGGAACCACGTCATTTGGGTGTTAGGGCAATTTTAGTAAAGTCTTTTGCTAGAATTCATGAAACTAACTTAAAAAAACAAGGAATGTTAGGCTTAACTTTTGCAAATCCTTCGGATTATGACAAAATAATGGAAGATGATACCTTTGATATAAATGGACTGACAAGTTTTGCCCCTGGAAAATCACTAACAATTATTGCAAATCATGCTAATGGTTCTAAAGACGAAATAGTAGTAAATCATACGTATAATGAAGCTCAAATTGGATGGTTCAAAGCGGGTGCGGCATTAAATATTATTGCAGAGCAAGCTGGAAAATAAAATCAAAATATTAATTCAAAAGGCCTTCAACTTTTAGTTTAAGGCCTTTTTTATACAAAATTTTTAAAAATTCAACTCTCATTATCTAAAAACTCCTTTATTCTTCTTGCTTTATCTTTACCTAAAACTTCAACCAATTCCTCAAAAGGAGCATTTTTGGCATTTGCAATGCTTTTAAAATGAGTAAGCACTTTAGTTGCGGTAGTTTTCCCAATTCCATTAGCCGACTCTAGGCTACTGATTAAAAAACTCTTACTTCTTCTGTTTCTATGATGTGTTATTCCAAATCGATGAGCCTCATCTCTACAGCGTTGAATCAATTTTAAAGATTCTGATTTTTTGTCAATATAAATTGGAAGCGAATCCTCAGGAAAATAAATTTCCTCTAATCGTTTAGCAATGCCAATAATAGGTATTTTACCATAAATTCCTAAAGATTTTAAAGCATCACATGCCGCCGAAAGCTGGCCTTTTCCTCCATCAATAATTATTAAATCTGGGAAATCGGCTTTTTCTTCGATAAGCCTCGTGTATCTTCTTGCTACCACTTCGTTCATGGTGGCAAAATCATCTGGGCCAACTACAGTTTTAGGAATATAATGTCGATAATCTTTGGTGGAAGGCTGCCCATTCATAAAACAAACCATAGCCGAAACAGGATTTGTGCCCTGAATATTGGAATTATCAAAACATTCGATGTGCCTCGGTAGCGTTTTTAATTGTAAATCTTGTTTTAGTTTAATTAAAACCCTATCTCTTTTATTGGAAGTTCCACTCGCGGCGGCTGCATCTCTTTCGGCTTTTTCATGCCTAAAATACATCACATTTCTAAGCGACATTTCCATTAGTTTCTTTTTATCTCCAATTTGTGGAATGACAATCTGTGCTTTAAAGTCAATTTCAGGATTAATATTGGAAATAATTTCTTTTGCATCGCTTTCATAGGTATTTCGTAAATCGAAAATTACAATTCCTAAAATCTCTTCATCAGTTTCTTCTAATCTCTTTTTTACCTCTAAAGTCTGTGTTCGTACAATGGTGCCATTAATAACTTTCAGATAGTTTACGTAAGCCGCAGATTCATCCGATTGTATACTAAACACATCAGCATCATGAATACTAGGAGTAACAACTGTTGCTTTAGACTGATAATTTGACAAAAAATCAAGTTTTAACTTATAATTATGTGCATCTTCAAAAGCTAAGTTTTTAGCCGAAACAGACATTTTATCTTCAAAATAACGTTTCGCTGGGCCAATATTGCCTTTTAAGATTTGATGGATTTGATTTATTTCATTTTGATATTCAATTTCATCTTGCAATCCTTCACATGGTCCTTTGCAATTTCCGATATGATATTCCAAGCAAATCTTAAATTTTTTTGACTTTACATTCTCTTCAGATAAATTATATTTGCAAGTACGAATAGTAAACAAACTAGTAAACATATCTAATAAAGCATACATTGCTTTTGCATTTACATATGGGCCATACATTTTCCCCTTTTCTCTATCTTCTATTCTTCTTGTGGTGATTATTCTAGGAAATCTTTCATTGGTAATACATACAAAAGGATATGTTTTGTCGT
>JANNWE010000480.1:0-3090 GCA_031414675.1 Cytophagaceae bacterium | reverse complement strand
CCATTCCAAGTTTGTTTTTATTTAGAATACCTACATATTTTTCAATTACCCCTTCACTCTCCAGTCGCTTAATTCGGTCATGAACTGGCGTCAATGAAAGGTTTATTTTTTGTGCAATTTCTTTGTAAGTCCATCTTGCATTTTCTTGTAGTAGGGCAAGAATTTTTTTATCTAATTCATCGAGTTTAATTTTCATTAGAAAAAACTACTAGTTTTTAAAATTAAAAAAGTAAAATAAAGAAATATTTTTTGTTTTTTTTTAAATTATAGATTGATTTTTCTTATTTATTACAGATTGATAAAAAAATATTCTTTTATTTATAATTTTGTAACATAAATAATTCTTTAAGAGTTATTCAAAAGTGTCGCAAAACACAAATCAACAAATAAAAATGATAGTTGGCGTTCCGAAAGAAATTAAAAACAATGAAAACCGCGTAGCTTTAACTCCAGCCGGAGTATTAGAATTGTTAAAAAATCAACACAAGGTTTATATTCAAAAAGGTGCGGGTATAAATAGTGGTTTTTTAGATATTGAATTCGAAGAAGCAGGAGCCACCATTTTAGATACTATTGAGGAGGTTTATGGTATTGCAGAAATGGTGGTAAAAGTAAAAGAGCCCATTGCTTCTGAGTATCCTCTAATTAAAAAGGATCAATTGGTCTTCACTTATTTTCACTTTGCATCTTCAGAGCCTTTAACTCATGCAATGCTTAATTCAAAAGCTATTTGCTTGGCTTACGAAACGGTAGAAAAGACGGATCGCTCGTTACCTCTATTAGTTCCAATGTCAGAAGTTGCTGGTAGAATGGCAATTCAAGAAGGTGCAAAATACCTTGAAAAACCTCAAGGTGGAAAAGGAGTGTTATTAGGTGGTGTGCCTGGCGTGCCTCCTGGTAAAGTTTTGATTTTAGGTGGAGGGATTGTTGGAACACAAGCTGCTAAAATGGCTGCAGGTTTAGGAGCAAGGGTGGTAATTATGGATGTAAGTTTACCTCGGTTAAGACAGCTTTCTGATATCATGCCAGCTAATGTAACTACCATATTATCAAACGAATACAACATTAAGCAAGCCATAAAAGATGCTGATTTAATAGTGGGAGCCGTATTGATACCCGGAGCTAAAGCACCACATTTAATTTCAAAAGATATGCTTAAGTTAATGAAAGCAGGTACCGTTGTGGTAGACGTGGCAGTTGATCAAGGAGGATGTATTGAAACGTGCAAACCAACTACACACGAAGATCCGGTTTATGTAATTGACGACATAGTGCATTATTGTGTTGCTAATATGCCTGGTGCGGTACCTTATACTTCTACTTTAGCACTTACCAATGCCACTTTGCCTTATGTAGTACAATTGGCTAATTTAGGTTGGAAAACAGCTTGTGAAAATAATTTAGAATTAAAAAAAGGTTTAAATATAGTTTCTGGCAATATTGTCTACAAAGGAGTTGCAGATGCTTGGGGGCTTGAATTAAAAGAAATTGAAGACCAATTTTAAAAGATTTCCTAAACGTTATATTTTTTTTGTAAATAGATTCTTGAATTTTTCGAGAATCTATTTTTTTTTGAATCAATTAAACAATTGACATTCAATTTTTAGGAAAATTTCTCAGTTCATTTTATTAATCTCAAAAATTTTTAAAAACTCTTTATTTTTTAAAATAGAAATCGCCTGTTAATTGCGTCCATTCCTGTGGACTTTGGCTACCATTGCTAATTTTTAAAACCTGAACTCTTGTTTTTTTAAAGACACTTTCAATTGACTGCGGCATATTCATTTGCTTAACTAATTCTTTGGTAAAAAGACCATTCTCACCTACGCCATCCGAAGCAGTTGAGCCTTCTGAAGTTGCATAAGAAATTATAGTTCCCCTTGTTGGGTTTATAGCTTTAAAACCTTGGTCTCCACCTCTTGACCATCCTCTAAATGGATTACTTCTACAAGCATCTAATATTACTAAATTTACATTATCAGGATACTTTTCAAATTCTTCCACTACAAAATTGACAGAAATAGCTTCAAATTTACAATCCGTCTTTTCATTTAATTTTGCACCTATAGGTATGAACCAATTCATTCCATCAACTTGTACTCCATGACCAGCATAATAAAACAAGGCCACATTAAAATTTGGAAGTTTTCTACTGAATTCCCTTATAGCGTCTTCCATAGATTGTTTATTGGCATCAAAGCGTTTAATTACTTCAAAACCTAGGTTTTCGAGGGTTCTGGACATTAAAATTGCATCATTTAATGGATTTTTTAATTTCGCACTTCCTCCTTCATAATTTGCATTTCCTATTACAAGAGCCAATCGCTTTTCAATTTTATCAATTGGAAGATCATTATTTGTTATCTCATTAAAGACCTTTTCTTTTCCATTTAAATAAAAGGAATAGGAACCAATATTATTTTTTGTGTCTTTAGCTTCTACTTTTATTAAATTATTTCCAACTGCAAGATTAATTTTCTGCTCAAAATCTCCATTAGCATTTAAATTTGCCGTAGTGCCATTAATAGTAACTTCATAAATACCACTAATGTCAGTTGCTTTACCTTTTATTAGTACTTGTTTTTCTGAATCGTCAATTGTTACTCCTCTTCCAGTTATGGGTTCAGTAATTGTTATTTCAGGGCCTATATTATCAAGTATTATTTGTCTTTCATCATAACTAATTTTTAAATTATTGAATATGATTTGTTGCTTTGAGGAAACATAGAAACCAACCTTATCACCAAAAAAAGGTTCAAACTTGGCTTCATTCACTTTATTTTCGTTGATGTAAAATTTAATAATTGAACCTACTTTTTTAATTTCAATTTTATTATTTCCTTTTTTATTTATATAAATAGAAGGAGTTCTTGCAATTGGCCTTGACCACACGTCAGATGAATTAATTTCATATCCATAAATGCCATCTGCCGTAATTCCAAAAACATGGAAGTTTTTTGAATCAGAACCTCCCCATGACAAACCAAAAACGTTATTGCTAATTCCACTATTCCAAACTGTTGAACTCGAAATTGAAAAATCTCTACTTGGATCAATTTTGACTTCTTGACGTGCAATTAATGCTGGTGA
>JANNWE010000479.1:0-1908 GCA_031414675.1 Cytophagaceae bacterium | reverse complement strand
GTAAATGGTCAAGGACCCGATAATGGCAGACAATACCGTTCAATTGCATTTTATAAAAATGAAAAAGAGAAAGAACAAATAGAAACATATATAAAAGAAATAGACAATTCAGGGAAATTCAAAAACAAAGTTTCAGTGGAACTTGCTCCATTTGAAAAATTTTATGAAGCGGAAGATTATCATCAAGACTATGTAAAACTCAATCCAGATCAAGGATATGTAAGAGGAGTTTTATTGCCAAGATATCAAAAAGCCATTAAGAATTTCCCTGAATTGCTTAAGAAAAACCAAGCAAAAAAGGCAGGAATGTGAAAGTTACTTTTAGAATATGAAAAAAAGACAGCTTCATTGAAGCTGCCTTTTAAATCATAAAAAAGCTATTATTGTACGTTTACTATTAAGTCTTTTCGAAGAGCTTCTTTTGATTTGGGCAAAGTAATATGCAAAACACCTTCAAGGTATTTAGCTGAAATATTTTCAGATTCAACTTTACCATTCAATGCCACCATTCGCTCGAAGATTTTTACAGGAAATTCCTGTTGGGTAAATTTTGGAGCATTTTCAAGCTCCTTTTCTCCTTTTATAAGCAGAACATCATTTTTTACGGAAATATTAATGTGTTCTTTGTTAAAACCTGTAGCATAAATTTGTACTTCATATGCTGATTCAGTTTCAGAAATATTTACAGGTACATTGTATTTTGGGCGACGATATCCTCCTCTAAAAAAAGGCATTTGTGCCTGCTGAAAACCCGCTCTATTGCAATTCATATTTTAATTTATTTTAATTGTTTCTTTTTGAATATTTTTGTTTTTATCACAGTGATGAAAATTATTCTTTCCATGGTGTCCATGGTGCCTAGGCCCTAAAAATGCCATTAATCCACCGAAAGTGATAAGGGCTGCTAAAATGCCCACTAGAAATCTTGGTCTTTTTTTCATAATTTGTTTGTTTTAAAAATTAATCTATAGAAATAACGCTATTGTTTTGTTTGCGATTTTTAAATACTACACTTTCAAAGTTAGACATGGCATAAACACCCTGTGTAACATGAGAGTAATTGGTAAATACACTTCGCATTTTTTGTCTAAAACGCATAGTAACAATAAAGAAGAACAGTCCAAAAAATAGGATAAGAAATGGAGCAAAAAATAATGTAGCCCCCATGAATACACCGAACAAAATTGATTTTAACATTTTAATGATATTGTTTATATAAGGGTAGACGATAAAGTGAAATTTTTACTTTAAATTTTTTTATTTTTTTTAATAATTTTTCTTAAATTACTGTATTGTAAGTATTTAGATAAAAAAAAGTCTTTCATTTCTGAAAGACTCTCCTTTAAAAATTTCCTATATATCGAGTTCATTTTCCGCATCTTTGTCTCCACTGTTCTTTAAAAATACGTTTTTCTTCTTCGCTCATTTGCATAAAATTTTCTTTAAATTTGGGGTTGCTAAAAGAAGGCATATTATTTCTTCTGCCCTTAAAATGAAAACCACCAAATAATATGCGACTCAAAACAAAAAGACCTAGGGCTTGTAAATAAGATATTTTAGACCATTGAAAAATGCTAGGAATTAGCCAATTCCAAAGATGCATAACCACAAAGCTGATCATAAAAAGCCCGGCAATAAATACTGGAATAAAAATTAACTTGCTTTTATTTCTCATTGTCTTAATAATTTAATTCTTTATATAAATAATTTAATCTATTTCTTAGATGTTTTACAGCGTATCCTTTTCTGCTAATTATCGTTTTTAAATTTTCTCCTTTTAAGTCTGCTATTTCTTGCAAAGTTAAATCTTCAATTTCGTTTAATACAAACACCTCACTTTGGTTTTTTGGAAGTTCGCCTAAAGCCAATTGGAGTTCATTCCAGAAAGTTTCTTTGAAAAGCTGCAAT
>JANNWE010000478.1:0-2736 GCA_031414675.1 Cytophagaceae bacterium | reverse complement strand
AACTCTATTAGCTTCTTTTAGAAATTTATGGTCGTCTTGAATATGTTCAATTACTTGAAAAGTGACTATAAAATCGAAGGTATTGTCTTCAAATTCAGAAAGATAAGGAAGGTTTACGGTATTGAAATAATGTTTAGGATATTTTTCTTTTAGTGCTTTTATAAGAGGCTCATTTTTATCAAGGCCTGTAAAATGATCACAGGAATCGATGAGTTTCTCAACTCCTCTTCCCCAGCCACAGTCCAATTCCAACACTTTCCCCTTAATTATTTTAGCGGCCATTTCATACGGAAAATACAATCTTTGATGCACAGGATTATCGGATAATATTTCTGCACTAGTGATTTCTGTGGTCGCGTATTTCATTTTTTTTATTGCCCGTTTTTAAATTAAAAAGTAAAATTAGAGATTAGCCAATGAAAATTATTTTGGACTATTTCTGAATTTGGAATACAAATTTGGGAAAGAATATTGTTATTTTTTGTTTTTAAGACATTTAAATTAGTAATATTTTAATACTTCATCCATTTCTAATGCTATCCAAGCTTATAATTTAGAAAATGTATTATTTGTTTTTGAATTTTATTTGGCTCATTACATTATTCTAATAGCAATGATCACCAAAGCTTTTTAAAGAATCACTTTTTACATGGTTTTAATCTTTTTTGGGAAATATAATCCACCAATATTTAGATGAAGATATTTTAGTCAAAAAAATAATTCTAAATTTTATATGCTTTAATTATTAAATTTTCATCTTTGTTTGAAAATAAATATAGGATTAATTGGATATATATTCGAATACGAACTTTATCAAAAAAAAAGCCAAAGATCTAGGATTTGATTTTTGTGGAATATCTAAAGCTGAGTTTCTTGAACACGAAGCCCCACTTTTGGAAAAATGGCTTAAAAGTAATTATAATGGTAAGATGGCTTATATGGCTAACCATTTTGATAAAAGACTTGACCCAAAATTGTTAGTTGAAGGAGCCAAATCAGTAATTACAGTAATTTTAAATTATTATCCAAAAGAAAAGTTATCCGAAAAAAAAGGAGATATAAAGATCTCAAAATATGCTTACGGCATTGATTACCATTTTGTTTTAAAAGAAAAACTAAAACTTTTGTTTGATGCTTTAAAAATTGAAATTGGTGATATAAACGGTCGCGTTTTTGTAGATTCAGCACCAGTAATGGATAAAATATGGGGAAAAAAAGCCGGTTTAGGTTGGGTAGGAAAACATACTAACTTGATAAATAGAGAAATAGGAAGCTTTTTTTTTATTGGAGAAATTATCTCTGATTTAGACCTTATTGCCGATGGCCCAATTAAAGATTATTGTGGCACTTGTACCGCTTGCATAGACGCATGTCCTACTGATGCAATTGTGGACGCTTATCAAGTAGATGGGAGTAAATGTATTAGCTACCTTACCATTGAATTAAAAGAAGCAATTCCTAATGAGTTTAAAGATAAAATGGAAAATTGGGCTTTTGGCTGCGATATTTGTCAAGATGTTTGTCCTTGGAATTCATTCTCTAAACCTCATAAAACACCTGAATTTAATTTATCCCCAGAATTAAAAAAACTGGGTGATTGGACCGAGATTACGGAAGAGATATTTAATGAGGTTTTTAAAAATTCTGCCTTAAAAAGAACAAAGTTCGATGGACTAAAACGAAATGTAAAATTTTTAGAATTTTAAAATTGAATACTAATTTTCTAAAAGGCTCTTTTTTATTTGCATTTTACTAATTCAAGTTTTGACCAATTATCATTAAGTTGGGCCCCAATCTTAAAGTTTTTACATGCTTTTTCGAAATCTTTTAATTTTTTAAAAGTTTTTGCTAAATAATAATAGAGGTAATCCACCTCAGGATTTGTTTTTTCTAAGGATTCAAATATCACCATTGCCTCTTTTGGTTTTAAGGTCTTTAGCATTAAAATCGCAGCATTTCTTTTTGTATAAACATTATTTTCCTCTATTTTTTTGGCTTTATTTAAATATATTTTTGCATTTTCTAAATCGTCCATTTCTAAATAAAATAGGGTGAGGTTGTTAAACACAACAATATCAAAACTAAGTTCAGAGTCTTGAATCAAGTTAATAGCTCTATTAAAATCTCTATTTTTAGCATATAAAACGGCTAAATTGTTTAAGGCAAATGGAAAATTTGGGTTTATTTTTAAAGCTTTATCAAATTGTATCCTTGCTTTTTCATTTTCATTTTTCAAATAGAATACATAACCTAGATTTGTAATTGTTTCTATGTTTTTGGGATTTAATTGAAGAGATTTATTAAATGAGAGTAGGCTATTATCTATTTGATTAATTCTTACCAGATTTTGACCATAAAAATTATAAAAATCACTAGATTTTAAATAATTTGATTTTGTCTCTTCATAAAGCTTGTCTGCTTCTTTTGTTTTTCCTATTTCAGAATATATTTTTGCTAAGTTAAATTTTGCTTCAAAAAAGGTAGGATCAATTTTTATTGCTTGTTCAAAATCTTCTATTGCTTTTTGAGATTTATCAATTTTGAGATAAACTAATCCTCTGTTATTAAATGCATCAGCATATTCTGGATATTTATTGATTGCTTCATTAAAAAAGTAAATTGCTTTTTCTGGTTCATTTATTTTAAAATGATAGTTGCCTCTTTTAAAGAATTCCGCAGATTCTTTTTTACTTTTGCAAGAAAAAAACAACAAAACAAGCAATAAAATTTTTAAAA
>JANNWE010000477.1:0-3674 GCA_031414675.1 Cytophagaceae bacterium | reverse complement strand
GTAAGTCCTTACTTTGGGCGAGAGGAACGCAGCGTTGGAGCAAATATGATTTTGAAGGACCGGCACGTGATGGTTTTGATGTAAAATGGCCTATTGGGTATGAAGATTTGGCTCCGTGGTATAGCCATGTCGAGATTTTTGCTGGTATTTCGGGTAATAAAGACGGTTTGGAATCCCTGCCCGACGGAGAATTCCTCCAGCCTCACGAACAAACTTGCGTAGAAAAGCACTTTACAGACCAAATGCGTAAACATTACAATGGAGCTAGGCCCGTGATTATTGGGAGATGTGCACATTTGACTGACCCACAACCTATTCATTACCAACAAGGAAGAGCCAAATGCCAGCAAAGAAATTTGTGCCAAAGGGGTTGTCCATATGGTGGATATTTCAGCAGCAATGCGTCTACACTTCCTTGGGCCAAGATGACTGGTAACATGACCATGAGAAATAACTCTGTGGTACATTCTATCATTTTTGATGAGAAAAAACAGAAAGCTATAGGTGTAAAAGTAATAGATGCTATCACTAAACAAGAAATTGAATATTTCGCCAGAATTATTTTTGTAAATGGTTCGACAGTAAATACCAATATCATACTACTTAATTCAAAATCGAATAGATTTCCGAATGGCTTGGGTAACGATAATGGTCTGATGGGCAAATACATTCATTTCCATAACTTCGAAACAACGATTTCTGGAGAGTATGAAGGCTTTTTGGACAAAAAAACAGATGGAATTCGTCCAAACGGAAGTTATATTCCACGTTTTAGAAATGTAAAAAAACAAGAAACAGACTTTCTAAGAGGCTATGCATCAGGTTTTAGTGCAAGCAGGATGGAAGTGACAAACAAAGAAGGTTGGGGTGAGGAACTGAAGAATAATCTATTTGAGAAAAAATATGGTAATTGGCGAGTGGGCTCTCATTTTATGGGCGAAACCATTCCGAAAATAAGCAATTATGTGAAATTAGACGAAACACTTAAAGACCAATGGGGCGTTCCACAAGTAAGAATTCATGTAGAAATGGATGGCAATGATGCCAAAATGGCCAAGGATTTTAGAGAACAATTGACTGAAATGTACACATTGGCTGGTTTTACAAATATTAAAACAAATTCCAGAAATGGATGGAATCCTGGATTGGATATCCACGAAATGGGTGGTGTGATAATGGGTAAAGACCAAAAAACTTCGCAGTTAAACGAATGGAACCAATTGCACCATTGCAAAAACGTATTTGTAACGGATGGAGCTTGCATGACCAGCAACTCCACCCAAAATCCTTCTCTAACCTATATGGCACTGACCGCCAGAGCGGCTAATCATGCGGTAGATGAGTTTCGGAAGGGAAATTTGTGAAATCAATCTTAAAAGCTTAGAAAATAGATTCTGTTTAAAATTAAATAGAATCTATTTTTTTATAGTATAATTTACTTATATTTGTTATATAAAGTTAATAAGTTCATAAAATGAAGTTTGAAATAGTTGAATTATCGGAATTTTCAGGTTCCAAAGCTACTATTTATTCCATTTTTGTGAATGATGAAAACGAAACTTTATTTGAAAACTTTATGATTGAAAACTTAAGAGAATTTCCTGACGAGATAAATTCAATTGTAGAAACGTTGAATCAAATTTCTACTAAATTTGGGGCTAAAAGGCACTTTTTTAAAGAAAACGAAGGAAAATTAGGTGATTTAGTTTGTGCTTTATACGACTCACCGAACTCAAATTTGAGGCTCTATTGTATTAGATTTGGCACTACCGTTATATTATTAGGAAGTGGTTGGCTCAAACCCAAAAGAATAAGAGCATTGCAAGAAAGTGAAAAACTAAAGACAGAGAACTATCTTTTACGAAAAGTTTCAGAACTGATTTTCAAAAAAATGAAGGAGAAGGAGATATATTGGATTAATGAGTACGAATTAGGCGGTGATTTAATATTAGATGCTAATGAATAGAGCTAGAAAACATACTGGAGTACTTATCTCAAGAATAAAAGAGAGTATACCAGAAAAAACAAAAGAGAATATTTCCAAAAGAATGGGCTTGGCCGCACAAATTAACGATGCCCTTCAAAAAAGAGGTTTTACTAATCAAGAGTTTGCTTTTATGATGGGAAAGAAGCCATCAGAGATTAGCAGATGGTTGAGCGGGACACATAATTTTACCACAGAAACGCTTTGGGAAATTGAAAGAGTGCTTAATATTCAACTCCTTACAAGTTCAAAACCTTATGAGGTTCACGAAACTGATTTGAAAGCGTACATTGTTTGTGAGGTTGAAAAGGCTTTTGAAAACTATTCTAAAAAGAAGTAATTTACTCAAATCTCTATCCTACCATTTTCTAATTTCAAAACACCGCGAGGACAAACCGCCGAACAAATGCCACAACCTACACATGATGAACGTACAATATCTTTTCCTTCTTGAGCGTAGGCTCTTACGTCAATACCCATTTCACAAAAAGTGGAACAATTTCCACACGAAATACATTGAGAACCATTGGTGGTTATTCTAAATTTAGAAAATAATTTTTGTTGTAATCCTAGGATTGCCGCCATTGGGCATCCAAATCTGCACCAAACTCTACTGCCCATTAAGGGATAAAAACCAACGCCTACTACTCCACTAAATGCTGCACCTATAAAAAAACCATACCAAGACCTTAAACTGTAACTATCTATAAATAAAATATTTGAGTTACCTAACGCTAAGTTTGTTAGTAATAGAATTATTATAGCTCCACTTACATAAAGCATTGGTTTAATAGCATCTTTTGCAATTTTACTTTTGAAAAACCTAAATAGTATGGCATTTAAAACAATTACAAATAGTATTACTCCTACTATAAATTGAGTACCAGAAATCAGCGTATTTTTTCCTTCATTAATTAAAAATGAATAGATTACGGCTATTGTAGTAATAAATACAAATACCAAGACAGAATGAATCATCCATCGTTCTATTTTCCAAGCTTTAGTGGATTTATCTGAAAGTTGTCTAAAAGAATCCCCAGCGGTTTCTGCTAAACCCCCACACCCACACACCCAGGAGCAATACCACCTTTTTCCAAATTGATAGGTTAAAATTGGAGAAATTATAAAAATCATGGCTAGTCCAAAAATTAACATAAACAAGCCCAAATTTCCACCATTTAATAAACCTTTCAGGTGCCAATCTTCGAAAAAGTAATAGTTTAGAGGCCACATATTTTTTAAGTCTTTTGCAAAATAGGGTAAAGTTGGGTTCAATTTTGTTAATATCTCAGGGATTAAAAAAGCAAAAGCAAGCTGAAAAAACATGACGGAGCATGTTCTTACTATTTGATAGGTATTATTCCTATATTTTAGAATAAATTTTATTCCAAAACTCAAAATTGAAACTGTGTATAATGTTCCATATACAAACCATTGGCTGGCAACATGTCCATTTAAAAAATAGCTAAGCGGGTCAAAAAACGCCACCAAGCCTGTATTCCCTTCGGCATGCAGGCCTAAATATTGGGGAAACCAATAAATGACTACATAAAAACTTGTCAAAACAAACCCGATTATCCAAGCCACTATACCTTTAATAGAAATGGACTGAAACCATACACCATAATTTTTTATACCTGGGAGTGTATGCTGTTATTTAAAAAATGAATAAGAAATGACGCCAATTAAC
>JANNWE010000476.1:0-1822 GCA_031414675.1 Cytophagaceae bacterium | reverse complement strand
GCATCCATCCAGTACTTTCGAATATAATTCATTCGAGCTTGTTTTTTCTGGATTCCAATTTTATTTAAGTAATCAATAGCATTTATAATACTAATATCGGTATGCGCAGCTGGAGTTCCGGTGTGATTTAACTTTCTAATATCATCGTCTTTGAAACCGTTATCACCAAAAATTGGCCAAAGATTTTTTATTTTATCTTTTCTTACATATAGAAATCCAACGCCAAGTGGTGCACTTAACCATTTATGCAAACTTGTGCCGTAATAATCGCAACCCAAATCTTCGATTTTATAATCAAAATGAGCAAATGCATGCGCTCCATCCACTAGTACATCTACGCCTTTAGCATGTGCCATGTCACATATCTTTTTTATGGGTAGAATCTGTCCAGTAATATTGATGATATGGCAAACCATCAATAATCGGGTTTTTGGAGTAATAGCATTTTCGTATAAACGAACAATTTCTTCATCATCTTTTGGATGATTAGGCACTGAAACAACTTTCTTTACTAAGCCATATCGTTTACTTTGCAAGTCGAAATGTTCAATCATAGAGCCATAATCTTGTTCTGCCATTACTGCTTCATCGCCTTTTTTCCAGTCGTAGCCTGAGATAACCGTATCTAAGGCTTCGGTTGCATTTCGAGTTACCACTATTTCTTCTTTTGAACAACCGGCTAATTGACTTAACTTTTCCCTAACCACTGCATTATCTTCGAAGCGGCTATTACGCATATAATAGGAACCTAGCAAATTTACTTCTTCCACATTTTTAAAAAATGCTTTTTTTATTGGGGTGGGAGTAATGCAATAATAACCATTTTCAAGATTGATGAAAGCAGGATTAAGCTCATATTCCTTTCTAATTTGTAACCAGAAAGATTCATCTTCTGCTAAAATATCTGGATCTACATTTTTAGCTTCTTTAATGTTTTCAGAAAAAGATTTGCTATAAATTGGGATGGAAAGAGCTGAAAGCCCGATGGTCTTTAGAAAATGCCTTTTATTCATTTAAAATCAATTTTGGTATCAATTTATGGAAAAAATATCGATTAATTTCGAATTTATTCATTAGAATTTAATGAAAGTTAATATGCGTTAATAACTTCTTTGGGTTGTTATAAAAAAAAGTTTTATTTTTTTATTGAGGCCAGATTAAAAGTTAATCCAAAATATAAGCCTAATTCATATCTGTCGATGGTTGGAATCTTAGCAGCATAGCTATCACCAACTTTTAAACCTTCACTGAGCCTAGTAAGTCTTGAAGTGGAGATTCCAAAATTTAGATTAATTAGATTAGTTCTGCCTAACGAAATGCTTGGACCTAGGAAAAAATTTATAGATTTTTTTTCGTTTACTGCTACTCCAATTCCTAAATTTCCTCCTATTTTAACAGGAGCACTGCTTGTGGAACCAAAATTAAGCATGGTGGTAATCACAGGAGTGATTAAGTCCATTTCAGTTGCCGTAATTTTTCCGTTATATGTTCCATAGCTTTGCGGGTTTTCAAAATAATTTACAAACATAATGCCCGCAAAGGTTGCTATTTTTAATTCATTAATTTTGAATTTAAACGTTTCTGATTTTAAGAACTCTCTCTGGTTTTTATTTTCTATGGTACTGGTATTAATTTTATAGAAATTTATGTTTAACAAATCTGAGTTATAATTTGCAGTTGTTGCAAACGTGTAAGAATATTTTTTTTCTAAGATTATTCTATAATCTTGATAGAAATTAAGCAATTCCTGAATTATTTTTTCTTGACTTAATTCTTTAGCTGCCTGCTGAAAAGACTCGAAGTTTTTTGTCTCTATTTTTTG
>JANNWE010000475.1:0-11787 GCA_031414675.1 Cytophagaceae bacterium | reverse complement strand
AGAATATTCAAAAAAAACACCAGCTTTTTTATTAAAGGATTTTGACTCCATGGTTGCCTTTGTAATGAAAAACAACATCAAGGATGAGTTGGGTTATTTATATCATTTGAAAGGAAATGTTTTAAAGAAATCTGACCCTGAAGCTGCCATTAGGTCCTATGCACAAGCTATTTATTGGCTTAATAAGTATGGGAATGGTAGAATTGTTTATAGTGTAAATTCGGATATGGCCTACTGTTATGCCAAAATGGGTAAACCCCAAAAAGCCAGACAAGTTTTAAATGATCAAAAAATTTATAATCAAAATCCCAATCAAGACCAATTTTATTTTGTAATTGTAAATAGGTTAAAGACTGAAATAGAAATATTTAAATCAGAAAACGATTGGAAAAAGGCCTTTGAAAAGCAATATGAATTTACTGAATTACAAAATAAAATTCATGTTAAAGAAAAAAGCCTCTTAGAACGAACTAATAATTTAGATGAAACTGCATTAAAAATAAATCAGGAAAAAGAACTCTTGCTTCAATCTCAATTGCTAAAGACCAACAGAAACTTTTTTTTATTGTTGTATTTAGTCGGTGTAGTATTTTTAATTTCTGCCTTTGGATTCTATCATAAAAGTAGACGAAATAAAATACTAGCCCAAAAATATCTAGCCTCAAGTTTAAAAAACGAATTATTGATAAAAGAGCAAAGCCATAGAGTTAAAAATAATTTGCAAGTGATATCGAGTTTACTTGGACTTCAAATAAATCGTATAAAAAACACCGATTTAAGAGAATCTTTGGAAGAAATGCAGGGCAGAATTGGCGTAATGAGTGTGCTTCAACAAATGTTTTATAGTGCCGCCAATTCGGTGGATATTTTAATAAAAGATTACTTTTCACTGATAGTAGATAAAACGGAAATCGTGTTTAAAATAAAGATTGAAAAAATATATACGATTCAAAATATCGCAATTGACCCTAATCTTGCCATTCATCTGGGCATAATTTTAAACGAACTGTTAACCAACAGTTTTAAATATGCTTTTGGATTTGATAATTCAAATCCAAAAATTCAAGTTTTATTTTCAATATTTAATGGTGAGTTGACATTTGAGTATAAAGACAATGGGAAAAACGAAACACTACTAGTTTTTTCGAAAGACTATTACGCCTCAACTAGTACTTTCGGATTGAGCCTTATACGATTAAAGTCAAACGAATTAAACGGTAATTACCATTTTGAATATGAAAACGGGTTAAAGTTTAAATTAAAATGTCCTTATAATGAACCCAAAAGTACTAATAGTTGAAGATGAGCTGGTAACAGCTACCGAGTTTAAAGAAGCAATGCTTGCTGTTGGTTTCGAGGTGCCGATAATAGCAGACAAAATCTCTGATGCCATTTTGGCTTTTGAAAGTATCGATTTTGACTTGATATTACTAGACATAACCCTAAAGTATGACTCTTTAACAGGTCTTTTTTTTGCAGAATATGTAAGAAAATCCTCTCAAGTGCCTATTATTTTCATAACAGGCGACACTAACGACTCTATTTTTGCAAGAATGAACTCTTTAGGTAATTGTATCTATTTGATGAAGGCTGTTAGAAGTCCTGAACTGGTGTTTAACTCAAAAATGATGTTGGGAAAAAGCGTAAACACCAAAATCGATGAGGCGAAACATCAGGAATTTGTGTTATTACCGATAAATAAGTCGCACCAAAAAGTTAAAAAATCTACTATTGTAGCAATAAGCGGAAATGGATCTTCATCAAATATTTATATTTCTACCGAACACCATTACCACACCCTTTCCATGAATATGAAAAAACTATTGGAAGGGCTAAATTATCCAGACTTTTTTAGATTAAATAGATCTCATGTAATCAACATAAATTTTATTGATAGAATTGAAAAAGACCAGTTGATTTTAAATGCCCATAATCTAAAATTTGCTTTAGCCAAAGGACAAAAAACAGAGATTTTAGAATTTCTACCCAGCATAAAAACCTAGCTAAAGAATTTGCAAAACTGTTATTTTAAACAGTTTTCTATATTTTCACCGTATTTAATTGCTTTCAGGAATCTATTTAAAATTCTCTTAAAAATAATTTCAATATTTTTTAAATATCAATTGAATCCGATTAGCGAGTGAGCAATCAATTCGCATTTTTAATATCCCAAATCAGAATTGTATTTCAGATTGGTTATACTACATATTACATTACTTATTAATTCCAAGTTAACAATATTTGCCACCTCTCTTATCCGATAAAATTCATCAGGTATTGTTTATTGTTTGGTCATAGCCAATATTCTAATTATTTTTGCGAGGATGCCATAAAAATCTAAATTACAGTTAAATAAAAGTATCCAATAGACAAAATATCCTTAATTAAAATTCGACAAATTAAAACAAAAAAATCGATTTCATTTAGGAGGCTATTTTCATTAAAATAACAAAATGACTAATCAAGAACGTATAGCTTTATTAGAAGAATATAAACTAAAAGAACGGTTTATTCTGGATGAATGGGAGGATAGAGAAGTGGCATGGCCAGGAGATGATGTGGTAGAACAAATGAAACTGGAGGTCTTGGATTTTACAAATTTCTTAATCATCCAATTAAAAAAAGAAGATAATAATCTTCAAAATGCTGCTCAAAACTATTTTAAAGATTGGGATACCGAATATTTTGAAAATGAAGAAATAGAATTTATTGTGGAAGTTGAATTTGAAGCTATGCGTCATGCTGGTCTAAATATAGAAGAACTTATTATTTGAAAAGTAAGAGTTTTCCAATCTAAAGGAATTGGCTCATATGAAACCTGAGCAGAAATAGATAGTAAAAAAGGATGGTATTGAGTAGGAAAAGCCCCATTAAGATTTTTTATTTGTTTTAGTTAAAGACGTGGATTAGATACGATAAAGTCCATGTTTTTAGTGAACTTCCATCCAAAAAGCTTCTTAACGGAATCAGGGAAGCATTATTAAAAGTCAATAATGAAATGCCTCAAATTTGCTTAAATCACTTGATGATAGTATTGAATTATTTTATTGATTCTACTAAATGACTATTGACTATAAGTTCGAAAAAAATCACCAACCTACAATCAGGTATCATAATGACCGATAAGAAATATAAAAGTGGTACAAAAAACTTTAGGCCAATTGGTTTTAGAGCAATAAACCATTTATTTAGCAGTATTTAGATTAGTCATAGACACTGATTTTAAAAATAATTCTAATAGTATGGATTGCCTAAATTTAATTTCTAAATTTAAAGTTGAATAGTTACAAGAATTTTAATGAGAAAATATTTTTTGCCGCTGATTGTTTTAGTCATAATGATTTCTTGCAAAAAGAAAAAAGATGAAGTAACACCTCCTGTATTGCCTATTTCCATAACTAATTTTACTCCAACTTCTGGGGTATCTAATACTGAAGTAACTATTACTGGAACCAATTTTGCATCAATACCAAGTTATAATGTTATAACTATAGGCGGTTTTAGTTCAGTTCCTATTTCAGCTACAAGTACCCAACTTATATTCAAAATACCTTCAGGTGTTGCGGCAGGCAAGTTTAAAATCACTATAAAAGTTGGTGATAATACTACCACTTCAACACAGGATTTTGATGTGACTTCTGGAGGTAGTGGATTTGTATCAACGGCAATAGTACCCATTACTGATGCTATTGTACAAACCTGCTTTGATGGGGTAGGGAAAAGAGATATTCATCCCCGTTTGTTATTTACGGCAGATAATATATTGAGCATAAAAACAGGTGCTGCTTCAGATCCATTTTCGAAAGCTAATTACGATGATGTAATTGCAAGGGCAAATAGGATAGTAACAGACCCAATATTAACTTATGGCTTAGATGGAGCTGGGTTGCGAATTCCCAACATCCATACGTTCTCAAACGATCAATTGCCATACTTAGTTTTGGCTTATCAGTTTACGAAAGATACCCGATATGCTTTACGCTGCTGGCAACAATTAGATGCAATGCGAAGTTGGCCTGACTGGGGGGCAAACCGGCACTTTTTAGATGCTGGCATTGCAGCTAAGGGAGTTGCTATTGCGTATGATGGCTTGTATGATTACCTATCGGTTACTCAAAGAAGTCAATTGGTCACTGCTGTCAGAAATTTTGTGCTTCAGCCCGGCAAAACTCAAATTGAAACAAATACGGGTGTCTGGAAATGGTATTTGAGTAATGCTAACTGGAATGGCATTTGCCATGGTGGAATGATTATGGCTGCTCTTGCCACTTATGAAACAGACATTGCATTTAATAGTAAAATAATTTCGCTAGCTACCAATGGCATTCTTCCTTATATGCAATCATTAGGCCCAGATGGTGCCAGTGAAGAAGGGATGTCGTATTGGAGCTATGGCTTGACCAATACATTTTTAGCCTTTGAAAGCCTGAAACGCTGTTTAAGTACAACTTATGGATTGGCAGAGCAACCTGGCTTTGTAAAAACAGGTTGGTTTCCTTATCTGATGTCTGGTCCAGTAGGCACAGCTACCATTGGAGATGACTACTTGTATGTGGGGAAAACCAACAAGTTTTTGTCCTATTTCTGGTTTTCGAAATACTTTAAAAATGCAAACCTTGCCAAAGCACACTACGATGCATGCATGTCTATCAAGGCAACAAATACTATTAAAATGAATGGTTGGCTGGATTTGTTGTTTTATGACAAGGACCTCGTTAACTCAGGAAGTTCGGCTGTTTTTCCATTAGATGGGTATCTGCGTGGAATAGAGTACATGTATCTTCAAGAAAACAATACGGATAATGCCTTATATGTGGGTATGCACGGCGGTGACAATAGTTCAAGTCATGGTCACCTTGATGCAGGTAGTTTTTTTATTCAGGCACAAGGCGAAACCTGGGCACAAGGCAATCTTGGTTTAGAATCACCATATCCTTCTGATTATTTTACAGTAACGGCTCCCTCCTATACTTCTGCTTCTACGAATACAGCCTCAACAAGAGGGAGATTTTATTATTACCGGGTAAAAACAGAAAGCAAAAACTGTCTAGTATTTAATCCAGATGCAAGACCTGAGCAAAACCCATCTGGTGTTGCAACTGTTATCTCAAAAGCTAACGACAGCGAAGGAGGTTATCATATCATTAATTTAAGCAACGTTTATAACAGAGACGTTTCTACGTACAAACGAGGGATAAAATTAAACCGATCCAATGGAGTTATTACTGTCCAAGATGAGTTTGCTCCAAGCAAAACCAGCATGGTATACTGGCTAATGCACAGCCCTGCAACGGATGGTCTGGAAATAAGTTCCAATGGAAAAACAGCTACGATGAGGAAGAATGGGAAAACTTTTTATGCCATAATACAATCCCCATTAACAGCGGTTTTCGAAAAAGTTGATAGGTCACTCAGCCAAATTAATTACCTAACAGAAACTGCTCCGATATTTTCCAGTAGTATGGTAGGGAAGAATACTCCCAATCAATGGTATGGAAAACTGCAAATAAAAATGACAGGCCTTGCAACTTCATCACCAACAATAATACGGGTTGATTTTGTGAGATCATTAAGTACAACTGCTACACCTATTATCGATTTAAACGCATGGACAACAAGAAACTAAACTCATTATTTAGAATATTTAGTTCACTTTTTTTTTTATTGTCTGCATACTTTTTCATGAAATTAGATTTTACTTTTTATTTTTTATACTACTATTCTCTATTATTGAATAGTTTTTTCTTAATTTCGAATTAATCAATCTTAAAAAAATAATATGTTCAAAAAAATTAAACTTTTCTACTTCCTAATTGGATGTTTGTCTTTAGAAACACTTGCCCAACCCGTAGAAAAAATCGTAAAGGTAATAGTAGCCCCAGACCATACCGACTGGACTTACACTATAGGTGAGAAAGTAAAATTTAATGTTTCCGTCTATCAGTTCGGCAATTTGGTGAAAAATGCTAAAGTTCGGTATGAAATAGGGCCTGAAAAACAAGAACCTACAAAAAAAGAATCATTAACCTTAGTGAATGGATCACAATCTTTTGATGGTGGCACTATGAACAAACCTGGATTTTTAAGGTGTGTTGCTGTGGCAGAAATTGATGGAAAAGAGTATAGAAGCCTTGCAACAGCGGGTTTTAGTCCTAACACCATTCAGCCAACGGTAAATAATCCTTCCGACTTTGATACTTTTTGGAACGATGCAAAAACTGATTTAGCTAAAATTCCTTTAGATGCAAAGATGACCTTGCTCCCAGAGCGATGCACAGAAAAAGTAAATGTATATCACCTAAACCTTCAAAATTACAGATTAGGTACTCGCCTCTATGGCATTTTATGTGTACCCAAAAAGGAAGGAAAATATCCTGCCCTTTTACACGTGCCAGGTGCTGGTGTGCGGCCCTATGGTGGAGATATTGCTAATGCAGAAAAAGGTTTAATAACTTTGCAAATCGGCATACATGGCATTCCAGTAAACATGGACCCTAGTGTTTATGCAGATTTAGGAAGCGGAGTTTTGAACGGTTATAATAGTTATAATTTAGACGACAAAAATCGTTTTTTTTATAAAAGGGTATATTTGGGTTGTATCAGAGCGAATGATTTTTTGGTGAGTTTACCCCAATTTGATGGTAAAAACTTAGCGGTTACCGGTGGAAGCCAAGGTGGAGCTTTATCCATTGTTACTGCCTCATTAGACGCAAGAGTGAAGTGGTTAGGGGCATTTTATCCTGCTCTTTCAGATGTAACTGGCTATTTAAACGATAGAGCGGGTGGTTGGCCTCATTATTTCGATAAAAACAATAAAGAAGTAAACAACAAGAAAGAAAAAATAGAAACCGTTTCTTATTTTGATGTGGTAAATTTCGCAAGACGTTTAAAAGTACCTGGTATGTATTCTTGGGGATATAATGACGAAACTTGTCCACCAACGTCTATGTTTGCGGCCTATAATACTATAAATTCCCCTAAAGAATTATATTTAGCTTTAGAAACCGGACATTGGACTTTCCCTGAGCAAAACGAAAAAATGACGAATTGGCTAGTTAAAAACTTGAAAGGAGAATAATAAATTTAATTGAATTTAAAATCAATAATCTGAAGGTATAAATGATTAACTGTTCTAGAATTTTTGTGAAAATTTAAATTCAAAATTCAAAAAATTATTTTAAGAAACTATACCTATCTTTTAATTATTAAGACCATAACACTCATCAAATATCAGCAGAAATAAAATGAACTATCCCCATCTTTTTGAACCGCTTTATCTTGGATTTACTACTTTAAAAAATCGAATTTTAATGGGTTCAATGCATACGGGTTTGGAAGAAAGTAAAAATGGTTTTGAAAAACAAGCCGCTTATTTTGCAGAAAGAGCTAAAGGGGGTGTTGGACTTATTGTGACAGGGGGTGTAGCCCCAAATAGAGCGGGTTGGACTGGACCCTTTGCTAGTAAACTTTCAACGAAATCAGAAGCCAAACAGCATAAAATAATCACAGAGGCTGTTCATAAAGAAGGAGGGAAAATATGTTTACAGATCCTACATACTGGAAGATACGGCTATCATCCTTTAGCTGTTGCTCCTTCGGCCATTAAATCTCCAATTTCACCATTTAAACCTTGGGAACTAAGTAAAGGTGGGATAAAAAGAACAATCAATGACTTTGCGAATTGTGCATTTTTGGCTCAAGAAGCGGGATACGATGGAGTAGAAATTATGGGTTCCGAGGGTTATCTGATTAACCAGTTTATTGTTTCAAAAACTAATAAAAGAACCGATGAATGGGGAGGTTCTTATGAAAATAGAATAAAGTTTCCTATTGAAATAGTTCGGAAAGTAAGAGAAACCGTTGGAAAAAACTTTATAATTATTTATCGTCTTTCTATGTTAGACTTGGTAGAAGATGGGTCAACTTGGGAAGAAGTGGAATTTTTGGCAAAAGAAATTGAAAAAGCGGGTGCTACAATTATTAACACAGGTATTGGGTGGCATGAGGCTCGCGTTCCAACTATAGCCACCATGGTACCAAGAGGTGGATTTAGTTGGGTAACTAAACGCTTAATGAGGAAACTTTCAATTCCATTGATAACCACAAATAGGATAAATATGCCGGATGTGGCAGAAAAAATACTTGCGGATGGGCACGCAGATATGGTCTCAATGGCCAGACCTTTTTTGGCAGACCCCGAGTTTCCGAAAAAAGCATTGGAAGGAAGAACAGATGAAATTAATACGTGTATTGCTTGTAACCAAGCTTGTTTAGATCATGTATTTGCCCGAAAAACAGCCAGTTGCATGGTAAACCCAAGAGCTTGTAATGAATTAGAAATAAATAGTTTGCCCGCCCTTATAAAAAAGAAAATAGCCGTAGTGGGTGCTGGACCCGCTGGACTATCATGTGCGGTAACATTAGCACAGCGTGGACACGAAGTGCATTTGTTTGAAGGTCAAAATACCTTGGGTGGTCAATTTAACATAGCGAAGGAAATACCCGGAAAAGAAGAATTTACGGAAACGCTACGTTATTATACTAGACAAATGGAGATTCACAAAGTTCACATTCATCTAAATACTATTTTTAACGAATCTCTTGTAAACGATTTTACAGAAATTGTGGTGGCCACAGGCGTGAGAGGCCGAAAAATGAATATTGAAGGAGAAGATCACCCAAAAGTATTGACTTATACCGAAGTTGTATTAAACAAAAAGCCGGTTGGTCATAAAGTTGCTATTATTGGAGCAGGTGGAATCGGATTTGATGTAGCCGAATATTTAACACATTCAGAAAACGTTACGATTGCGGACTTCATGGAGGAATGGGGAGTAGATATGGCTTATAAAAATAGAGGAGCATTAATGGAAATTGAACCAACTAAATCCCCAAGAGAGGTTTTCTTATTACAGCGTTCCAAAGGAAAGTTGGGAGAGCGTTTAGGCAAAACTACAGGGTGGATCCATCGCTCTGCTTTAAAAATGAAAAGAGTAAAAATGATTAGCGACGTTGGCTATCAAAAAATTGATGATACTGGCTTGCATATTACAATAGCTGGAGTTCCACAATTATTAGAAGTAGATAATGTGGTAGTGTGTGCAGGGCAAATCTCTAATAATCAACTCTATAATCAATTAAAAGAAAACTTTGATGCCGTTCATTTAATTGGGGGAGCCTTAGAAGCTGGCGATTTAGATGCAAAAAGAGCGATAGAACAAGGTGTAAAATTGGGAAATTCCTTGTAATTAAGCCCTAATTCTTTTATTCTTTTACTTTCAAATTTTTTTCAAGTTAAAGCTACCTTAGCAATACCATTCTTTTACTTAAAATACCTTCGGAGGTTTCTAAAGAATAAATATATACACCAGAGCCAAAGCTTGAATTTAGTAAAATAATACTATGATTACCCTCACTTTTAAATTCTTCTATTAGTGTAGCAATTTTTCGTCCCATTAAATCGCTTATTTTTAAAGATACTTTGCCTGCTTTTACTAAGCGAAAGTCAATTTGAGTGGTTTCAGAAAAAGGATTGGGATAGTTTTGAGACAGCTCGTTTCTATTTGTTTTTTCAGCTACTAAACTAGTCACTACTACAATAGAAGCTGGGCTGGAAGCAGGGCTTTCATTATTTAATCTATCAAAGGCTGTAACCAAATAGGTGTAGCTATTTGCTAAAGTGGAAATTTCAGCATCAAAAAAGGCTGAAGTATCTTTTGGAATAATAGTTCTTATTGCGGCAGATTTTGAAATATCTATCATTTCGTTATTTGAAAATTTATAGATAACATAACCTTTTATTTTGTCAAATTCTGATGTTCCACTCGGTGATTTTGACCATTGCAACTGTAATCCTGAGTTTGTGAGACTAACTTTTAAGTTTTGGGGAGCCGCGGGAGACACAGGGTCTTTCCATTGCATAGTTGGCAGCAGAGCAGGAGTTCTATAAATTTTAGTAGTCAAAGAATCTCTAAAACCTAATGGGTTTTTATTAATGGAAGTGGTATTATAAAAAATTCCTCCCTGCACATTTACCGTATTTCTAGCCAATTTTATTTGGGTAGGCATCTGATTTGGAACTTGCCATGCCTGTGAATCTGTGGCATTAATTCGATAAGCAGCATGACCAATATATAAATGTCTCCCAAAAGTATTATTTGCCCACCAGGGTAGAAGGATTGAATAATCGGCAACAGCAAAGCCCGTATTCCAATAAATCTGTGGTGCTATATAATCAATCCAAGCATTTTGAAGCCATGCTCGGGCATCACAATAAATATCCGAATATCCTTGTAAACCATTCGTGGCAGAGCCTAATGGTTGAGAGGAAGTTTTGTTTTGCCAAATTCCAAATGGAGAAATCCCAAACTTCACCCATGGTTTTTTCAGTTTTAAACTATCCGAAATATTCTTTATTAAAATATTTACATTATCTCTTCTCCAGTCTGCTTTGTTTAAAATTCCACGTGAATTTTTGGCATACGTAGCCGAATCATTTAACGTTTGGCCAGTTACAGGATAGGGATAAAAGTAATCGTCGAAATGTACGCCGTCAATATCGTATGTATTACTCACTTCTAAAACTACCTGAGTAACATGCTTTATCACCTCAGGATTTCCTGGATCAAGCACCCGAAGATTTCCATATGCTAAAAGCCAATCAGGCCGAATATTAGCGATATGTTTAGGATCTAAAACAGACGTTGTAATGTTTGCAACTGCTCGGTAGGGATTAAACCACGCATGAAATTCGATTCCTCTTTTTTTACATTCATTAATCATAAATGCCACAGGATCGTAAAATGGTTCTGGGGCTTTGCCTTGTTTTCCAGTAAGAAATTCAGACCAAGGAGCAAATTTTGAAGGATAAAAAGCATCCGCATTCGTTCTTATCTGCACCATGACGGCATTGATTCCTGCCTGCTTATGAAGGTCTAATAATTTAATAAATTCGGCTTGCTGTTGAGTGCTTGAAAGAGTTTTACTTGAAGGGTAATCTATATTACTAACGGTTGCTATCCAAGCGCCACGAAACTCTCTTTTAGGATTTTGAGCTAAGGTGGCAAACACAATAAAAAATGAAAACAGTATGGTAAAAATTCTAATCATAAAAGGGAAGAAAAGCGTAAATTTAATAGATTCTTGTTGAATAAATAATTTTGGCAAATGTTTTATTTTTTTACATCTTGCATTATAATTAGGCACAACTTGTTTCGATGCTTGCCAATAGCGCTTATTCACATTTAAATCTTAACATTCACTTTTTTTAAAATGCAAAAACTTACCCTTCTCTTCCTTTTTGTTTGTGTAGCCTATTTCAAAGCAAATGCACAAGTTAATTTTCAAGAATTTGGTACATTTAAAGAAGTTTTGACAATGGCCAAATCAAAGAAAAAATTAATATTTATTCAAGTTAAGTCTTTGGAATGTGACCAATGCAATGTAGTTGCAAAAAAGGGATTATCCAGTACTTCTTTAAAAGAAAAATTTGAATTTAATTTTGTTTCTTTGGAAACGAGTCCCAATCAATTAATTTACAAAGAAATAGTTGAATCTTTAAATATAGAAGACCAAAAAATGGGGTCATTGTTTTTTGATGAGGAGGGATATCTCCTTGTAAGTATGGCGTCAACCCACTCAAGTGCTTTAATCTATTTAGAAAACGCAGACCAAGCAATTCAACTCTCAAAAAATAATCCAATGAAAGAGTTAGAAAGCCTTTATCTTCAAAATCCAAATGACAAAGACCTATTGAAAAAACTAATTACCAAAAAAAATGCAGCCAAC
>JANNWE010000474.1:0-9270 GCA_031414675.1 Cytophagaceae bacterium | reverse complement strand
TATAGGTTCAGCACCTATTAAAGCTTGAAAATCTTCACCAGGAGTGCCTATAACCGCCATAATAGCATCAATGGGTACTGCATCACCTTTTTGAACACCAATATATAGCACCGTGCCATCATAATAGGACTCCATGTCCATAGTGGCTTTGTCAGTTTCAACTTCGGCCAGTATATCCCCTGACTTTACAACATCCCCAACTTTTACATTCCATGCAGCTATAACGCCTTCTTCCATGGTGTCGCTCATTTTGGGCATTCTAATTATATCTGCCATTTTTTATTTTTTTTGCTTAGAATAAAATCAGTTTCAAAAATAGTGGAAACCAAGTGAAAATTTAAATAAAATCTATTTAAAATATTAAAATCAGAAAAAAATTAAAAAAAACTTTACATTTAGTTCAATTAACTATTTATTTTTAAAACAGCCATAAAAGCTTCTTGGGGAACTTCAACATTACCTATCTGACGCATTCGCTTCTTCCCTTTTTTCTGTTTTTCTAAAAGTTTTCTTTTTCTACTAATATCTCCTCCATAGCATTTAGCCGTTACATCTTTTCTCATGGCTTTTACGGTCTCTCTCGCTATAATTTTAGCACCAATTGCAGCTTGAATTGCAATTTCAAATTGTTGCCTTGGTAATAATTCTTTTAATTTCTCGCAAAGTCTCTTTCCCCAGTCATATGCTTTGTCGCGATGAACAATAGCAGAAAGTGCATCTACAGGGTCTCCATTAAGTAAAACATCTAATTTAACTAAAGCAGATTCTTTATATCCTGCCAATGAATAATCTAAAGAAGCGTATCCTCTTGAAATAGTTTTCAATCGATCGAAAAAGTCAAAAACTACCTCGGAAAGTGGCATGTCAAATGTAAGTTCAACTCTAGTTGCCGTTAAATAAACTTGATTTTTTACTATACCTCTCTTCTCCATACATAGTTTCATAATAGGTCCTACATAATCAGAAGCAGTAATTATTTGTGCATTAATAAAAGGTTCTTCAATAGAATCTATCAAATTTGGATCTGGCATTTCCGAGGGAGCAGACACCTGAATGGTTTCTTTTCTTTTGGTATGAACAATAAATCTCACGGAAGGAACTGTGGTAATTACCGTCATATCAAATTCCCTTTCTAGACGTTCTTGCACAATTTCCATATGAAGCATTCCTAGAAAACCACATCTAAATCCAAAACCAAGGGCTGCAGAAGTCTCAGGCTCCCAAACTAATGAAGCATCATTTAATTGAAGCTTATCCATTGAATCTCTAAGCTCTTCAAAATCAGTTGTATCCACTGGATAAATACCCGCGAAAACCATGGGCTTTACTTCTTCAAAGCCTTGAATTTCCTCTAAAGAGGGTTTATCGACATGTGTTATGGTATCTCCTACTTTAACCTCTTTTGCTACTTTGATACCCGATATTAAATAACCCACATCGCCGCATTCAATAAAATCTCGAGGTTGTTTTTTTAGCTTCAAACTTCCAATCTCATCTGCAATATATTCCTTCCCAGTAGCGATAAATTTTACTTTATCTCCTTTTCTTATGGTTCCATTTTTAACTCTAAAAATTACTTCTATACCACGGTAGGAATTAAAAACAGAATCAAAAATTAAACATTGCAAATTAGATTTGGCGTCGCCTTTTGGCGATGGAACTCTATGAATAATGGCTTCTAAAATTGCATCAATGCCAATACCTTCTTTTGCACTGGCTAAAACAATAGAATCGGGATTAATTCCTATTAAATCTACAATTTGATCCTTTACTTCTTCCACCATTGCACCTGGTAAATCAATTTTATTGATAACAGGTATTATTTCCAAATTGTGATCTAGTGCTAAAAATAAATTTGATATAGTTTGAGCTTCAATTCCTTGAGCGGCATCTACAATTAATAATGCTCCTTCGCATGCAGCAATTGACCTTGATACTTCATAACTAAAATCTACATGTCCTGGCGTATCAATTAAATTTAAAACATATTTTTCACCTTCAAAAACATAATCCATTTGAATTGCATGACTTTTAATGGTGATTCCACGCTCTCTTTCCAAGTCCATGTCATCTAAAAGTTGGGCTTGCATTTCTCTTGCTGTTACAGTGCCAGTAAATTCTAATAATCTATCGGCTAATGTACTCTTCCCGTGGTCAATGTGTGCAATTATACAAAAATTACGAATATTTTTCACAAATGTTTCTTATTAAGATTTTTTGTCCAATTTATAGTAGGACTTTAGTAAAATGTTTGCAAAAATAGCAAAAAAAAGAGGATATTTAAAGGTTTTAGCTTCAAATATTAGACAATCATGACAAGTGAAGGAATTTAGTTTTTTATGTTTAATTCCAAAATCTTTTAAAAGAAAGGAAAACACCATAATTGTCAGATATAAGATCTCCTTGTTCAATACCAATAGAAACGTTTATAATTCCTTTAAGTGAAGGTGCTGGAATATGAGATTTAATAGCAAAAGACATTTGGTCTGCAACACCGATATCTACTCGGGGAGATCCAAAGTTTCTACTATAAGAAAAACGAGCCTCTAAGTCAATGGTATTTAATTTTGATTGTACACCAAAATAAATAGCTTTTATTCTATTATTATTAGAAAAAAATTGGTCCGATTGTTTTTGCTTTTCTATTTTAATATCTTTATCAGGAATCATAAAAGGTGTGCCAATGCTTTGTTTATTATAAGACCAACCATCCATGTATTGCCCATGATTGAAATAATAATTCTGATTTTTACCATAATGCCTGCCACTAAACCCTACTAGCCGTAACAACCCAGCCCTATATATCCCCTGATTTGTAGTTTGAAGCGCCTCTACCACAACTTTTTTAATTTTAGCTTGAGGTTTAAAATTGGTAAGTGATACGCCATAAAGCCCATCATCAATATTAGTTAAGCTACTAAATGTTTGCCCAGTTTCAAATATAATCTGCTTGTAGGCCATCAATCTATAATTTTTAATTTTAAGATCACCTCCAATATCTATTTGGCCTAGATGATTTCCAAATCTATTTTCATAATCATACCTGCTTATTCCTCCTGTGGTATCTACTATTGGTCTTCCAATTGGAAAAACTATATTTCTATAGGTAAACCAATTTGCTTCATATTTCCCATCTTTTAAAAACCTAGGATCATCAACCGGAACGCCATAATTTGGTTTGCCTCCCCATTGCGCATGATGAAGGATACCTCCATATAATTTTAGTTTCGAATTTGGCTTGCCAATACGACCATAAAGACTCTTTTGATGCAAAAAATAATTACTTACTTTAGCCTGATTTCCAAACCATCCATGAGTAAAATGTCCTTTTATAGAAAGAAAATCAAAAAATAATCGTCTGTATTCTGGTATAGAAAGTTGAATCTCAGGAATTGGCAAAGCATTTCCTGACCATGTTATAGACCCACTGCTCAAAGTGGTGTCCACCAAACCATGCACTTGTTTCTTTCTTCCAAGCGTTAAAGCAAACTTTCCTAAATCTAATTTATAGTAGGCTTCTGGAATAATTATTCTAGCCTCTGACCCTACAATTGTAATCATGTCGAAGCAATAATTGGACTTAAATTTTTTTTGAGATGTATCGGCTTTAGATTCTATATTTTGACGAAACAAAATTGTATTTCCAGAATTTGGATAAGCTCCAAATTGATTGTTTTTAAGCCAAAAAGGAATTTTATTATTGATAGAGTAGAAACCACCTAATTCAACAGAATACTTAAACTTTTTAGAATATTGAGCAAAAACAAAATTACCACACATTATTAATATGCATAAACATAGTAAAACACTAAGTTTTTTATTATTCATTTTTCATTATTCCATAATGCCAATTTGGAATAAATATTACAAATATCAAGCCAATTAAGTTAAAACCCATTTCATTAACATGGCTGTTAAATAACCTCCATAAGTGCCAATTGCATAACCTAAAACGGCAAAAATAACTCCTATTGGCACAAGAGATGGATGAAAAGCACCGGCAACTACTGATGCGGAAGCTGCTCCTCCAATATTTGCTTGAGAGCCCACAGCAAACAAAAAATAGGGAACTTTCAGTATTTTACTTATTATTATCATCATCACGATGTGAACCAATATCCATAAAATTCCAATTAAAAAAAGCCATGGATTGTCGGCAATGGCTAATAAGTCCATTTGCATACCAATCGCAGCTACTAAAAGATATAACAAAAGACTTCCAATTTTAGAAGCCCCTACATGTTCAAGCTTTCTAAAAGATGTTCGAGATAAAACAATTCCAAGAATAGTTATTATGGTAATAACCCAGAAAAAAGAAGAGGTTAAACTAAATTTCTCCAAATTGGGATAGTTAGTCTTAATAAATGGAGTAATAATATCTGAAAAGAAATATGCTATTCCAGTAACTACAAAGCCAAGTCCAAAAATGGTTAAATAATCATTAAAGACGGGAGTCCTCTCATTCTCTTGATTTGAAATCATTATTTTCTGTTGCATGTCAGTAATCATTTTTGAATCGGCTTTTAACCAAGAATCTAACCTCTGTGAATATCCTACACCCACTAACAAAATAGCTAGCCAAGTCTCTGCAATTAGTACGTCTACAGCAACCATTTGTGAAAAAACGTAATTAGATGGCTTCAAAATTTCCTTTAAAGCAGTTTGATTAGCTCCTCCGCCAATCCAGCTGCCCGCAATTGTCCCTAGGCCTCTCCATAGTGCATGTTCGCCTGAAGCCTCAAATACTTCAGGATTTAAAATGAACACTATCTTTACGGCGAGCGGACCTCCGATAATAATTCCTACTGTACCCGAAAGAAATACAAGAATCGCCTTCCAGCCAAACTTTTTTAGTATCTCAATGTCTAAACTCAGAGTGAATAAAAATAAGCAAACAGGCAATAAATATTTTGAAACGAATGGATATATGCCAGATTCTTTACCCGAAAATAGATTGAAAGTATTTAAAACTCCAGGAACAAAGTAACAAAGTAGAATTGGAGGAATAATTTTAAAAAAAGTGATTGCAAATTTATTTTTTGACTCAGTTGCTTTAAAAATTAAAATCAAAATCAAAAATAATATTCCAACAATTATAGCATCATTAGTTATCAATACATTTTCAAACATAGGGTGTTTTTATTCAAAGAAAATTGAAAATTTTAATCTAAACAAATATGGAAATTAATATAAAATAAATTAAACGTCAATTAAATAATTCTAAAGAATTGAATTAAAAACAAAACACACAATCCGCAAAATGGGACTGTGTGTCGCAATTACACTTCATCAACAAACTAAAAACCAAATAATTTTTTAGATACACAAATATGCAAAAAAAAAAGCATGAAAAAAATATTTTAAAAAAAATCTTATTCATGCTTTGAGCTGTAGGAGGGGGAGTCGAACCACCCACGATGCAGTTAGCCAAAGAGCAAAATTTGGTGGTCAACCCCAGTCGGAACTGAAAAACCCGTTCGGCTTTACTCTTCGTTTATCCTGAACCCATCACCCCCGAGACAGGAGGGCACGGCTGCCAATTTCGTCATCCTACATTATTTTGAATAATTAAAAAAAACACCAAATGCTTTTTATAACTACTTTGCAAAGGTAATACCAATTTTCACTTTTAGAAAATTATTTATAAAAATAGTTAATATATTATATTATATTTAGTTTTTATGTAATTTTACTAAATTTCATTTAGATATCTTAACTTTGCTTTAAAATAAACTAAACTTTATTTATGGATAAAAATTCTATTGACGAAACAGACTTAAAAATTTTAACCATTTTGGCAGAAGATGCCAAGGCGTCATATGCTGAAATTGGCGAAAAAGTCTTTTTATCGCCAGGGGCAGTTCATACCCGAGTAAAAAAAATGGAAAATTCTAAAATAATTTTAGGTAGCGGAATTAAAATAGATGCCAAGAAAATAGGATGGGATATAAATGCTTTTCTTGGTATTTATCTTGATAAAAGCTATTTATACGACGAGGTTGCTATTCAATTAGAAGAAATACCTGAAATAGTTAGTATAAATTATACCACAGGAATTTATAGTATTTTTGCAAAATTAGTTTGTCGAGACACGGCTCATTTAAGAAACGTACTTCATGATAAAATTCAAAAAGTGCAAGGGATTCAAAGAACTGAAACCATTATATCACTTGAAGAAAGTTGGACAAGACCCACACCATTAACATAATAAATACATAAAATAAAAGTTAACTAATTTATGAAAAAATATTTTTTATTTCCTATTATTCTATTTTTGATTTCTTCTAGAGTATCCGGTCAATTTAACCAAAAAATTATTGAAGAAAAGCTAAAATATCCACAAAAATCAAGCATTTCAGAAACGATAATCCAAATTGGAGAATCATTTTTAGGTTTACCATATGAAGGGGGTACCTTAGAAGGCCCAGAAGAAAAATTGGTGTGCAAATTGGACGCCTTCGATTGTTATACTTTTGTGGAAAATGTTTTGGCAATAGCCTTAACCAAACACAGTAAAAATAAATCTTTTGATTCCTATTTACAAAATCTACAGAACCTTAGATATAGAAAAGGAGAGATATATGGGTATACTTCAAGGATTCATTACTTTTTAGAATGGGTAAAACTTGCTGAACAAAGGCGAATTTTACAAGACCTTACCCCGGTTTTTGGGGTAAAAACAGGAAAGAAAATAAATTTTATGAGTAAAAATAGAAGCTTGTACCCCTCTTTCGCCAAAGACCAACAAATTTTTGAAGAAGTATTAGAAATGGAAAAAGGAGTAGAAAAATATCCACAATACCAAATAGCAAAAGCAGATTACAAAACCTATGAACAGTTAATTAAATCAGGAGATATAATATCTTTCACTTCTTCCACACCTGGCTTAGATGTAAATCACGAAGGCTTTGCCCTTTGGAAAAACGAAAAATTATATCTAATGCATGCTTCTATTGAAAAAAAGAAAGTTATTATTTCAGAAGAAACTTTGCAAGAATATTTGTTTAGAATAAAAAAACACTCGGGTATAATGCTCATTAGAGTGAATCAACCCAAATCTTAATTTTCCCAAATTATTTCAATAATTTCATTTTTAAAAACTAATGTACTTTGTTGTACTCCTTCTGGCTTAATTATTTCAATTGGATGCGCACCTATGTTTTTAAAGTTTTGTGATTTTACAATTTTTTCATCAATCTTATGAAAAATCAGCACTTCCGTCATCACTTTATCTTCTAAGACATAAACATCTTTCTTGAAGATTTTTTGAAATTTATTTGGATTACTTTTATTATTTATTAATTCAAAAATCTTTTCACAATCTGGAAAACCAAAGCCAACATAATTATTCGGAAAAGGAAACAGATTTCCACTACTACTCAATAATCTTTTGATTTCTACTACACTCATATTTGGATTGGTCTGTAAAATGCTAGCTACCAATCCTGTTACAATTGGGGCAGCGAGAGAGGTACCATTGGTTGAAAAAACAGCAATCTCTGGTTTCAAAAATTTTTCTTTATCAGGCCCTATGCTGCTGTAATCCATCTTTTCTCCATATCTTCCAACAGCACCAACGCTTATAACCTCCTCCACATCTGCTGGAGAGGATACTAAACTCTTCCATTTTTTATTTCTTCCTTCATTACCTGCAGAGGCTATAAGTATCATTCCTTTTTCTACCACCGCCATTTTAGCTCCTTTGGCTATCAAAGTAGTTTTTCCATTCATGTTTTCAGGAAAATAATTTTCGTTAGGATCCGTGAAACCGTTGGTATAACCTAATGAAGAATTTACCAATCTAACACCCAAGCTGTCCAACCACTCAATAGCAGCTATCCAATTGTCTTCCTCCACTCTGGTTTCTCTTTTACTTGACTCCGTACGTGCCAAATAAAATTTAGATTGAGTACCTAAGCCTTGATAAAAGTTTTCCTTTTTGCCACAAATTGCTTTTAAAACCATTGTCCCATGTACTTCTAAATCAGATTCCTTTTCTCCAAAAAAATCTCTCTTATTTGGGTTTACAAAGTCTCGAGTACCTAAGATTTTATTATCTTTAAATAAATGATCTAAATCTTTATCGGAATTTGCTTCATAAAATCCTGCATCAATAACACCTATTAAAATATGATCTCCATTTAAACTATTTTCAAGAAATACATGGCCTTTTATTTGTTTTAAGGCATAAATCAATTTGATTTCTTCCTCCCTTTTATTTCTTATTAAATGATCGAAGGCAATGGTGGATTTAGAATTAATCAAAGAAACATGTTTAATAAAAGGCAATGTATTTATTTGCTTTAATTGGAAATCAGATAGGTTTACTGAAGCAGCATTAAACCATTTTGAAATCTGCTTTATTTCAATTCCTAAATTACTAATTTTAGCTAAATCCGTTTCCTTGGGGCCAAAATCAGAAATCTGAAAAACTTCTAATCCCATTTTTATTCTATTCTGTATTGCATTTTCCGATACATTTGGAGTATTTGAAATAGATCGATCTTTAAAAAAAATCCAGTATCTATCTTGTCCAAATGCATTGTTTAATGAAAAAACAAAAAGTATATACCCAAGAAGCCAAAAATTTCTATTCAATTCGCCTTTAATTAATTATTATTGCAAATATAAATTGAAAATCAGAAATGAGGTACGAAAGAATTCCAAAAGAACTTTTTATTAAAAACAGGGAATGCTTTTCTGAAAGGACTTTGCCTTTTTCTATTTCAATATTTTCTTCAAATAGCCAAATGCCCACTAATGCTGACGGCATAATGGGCTTTGTCCAAAGCAATGCTTTTTTTTATTTAACTGGTATAGATCAAGAAGATAGCTATTTGATTATTTCAAAAACAGAAAATGAGACGAAAGAAATTCTATTTGTAAAAGAAACGAATGAAACCTTACGCATTTGGGAAGGGGAAAAGTTGACCTTAGAAGAATCCACACAAATATCTGGTATTAAAATAGTGAAATATAGTGAGGCTTTTTGGAATACCATTGAAAGTATAGTCTCTGATTTTCAAATTATATATTTACATTTCGATGAGCACATAGGTAAAAATATATACTTTAAATCTAAAGAAAAAGTAATACTTGAACAATTAAAGGAAAGATATCCTCTTCACACTTTTAAACCAGCTAGTGAAATACTAAACAAACAAAGAGAAATAAAATCAGAAATTGAAATAGAACTAATTAAAAAAGCTATAGAAATTACCAAAAAAGGCTTCGAAAGGACAGCTAAAGCCATAAAACCTGATATGTTGG
>JANNWE010000473.1:0-2118 GCA_031414675.1 Cytophagaceae bacterium | reverse complement strand
ATTATTTACAACTTGTAAAATGTGTAAAAATTATTCTTTCGAATTTATTCCAATCAGAATCTTTTTTTAAGGCTGCCATTGCGGCTGGACAGCTATTAAATAATTCTTTTGATTGGTCATCATAATCTCCTTTAGAGATTTTATAGGCGGGTTTGTTTCCAACTTTAACAAAATACGATTTGTCTATTCCACCCACCTTCATTGGGCCAACACCCATTGACATGGTTTCTGATGCAAAAGGATTAAAATAAACACGAATTTTAGTATGAAAACCCACATTTACTAATTGCATAAGTAAAGGTTTTACCTTGCCTTTTAAATCCACATCCGTATATTCGAAATAGCCATACCCATCGCTTACTCTTTCATTATTTAATTCTTTAGAAAGATTTGTTGCCACTTCCATTTGCTTACTAAACTTATCTAATCCAGATGCAGGCAAATACATTTCTTTGATTTGTTCAGGGGCGAATGATTTCTTTTTGCCATTAACATTTAATGATACCTCAGAAATATTCCCCTTTTTGCGATCTAAGTCGGCTATGTCGCCTTCTACTTTTGTGCCATCTGTAAGGGTAAGATAAGCTATTTTTTTTGAGGAGAACCTGTCAAATCCCTCCATAAAGTTTTGGGCTTGGAGGGTAAATATCCCCATAGTTAGAGATAAGAGAAGCGAATATTTTTTGCTCATTGGTTTATTTTTTTTTTCAAATATAAATAATAATTATTAACTCTTTCAAATACTTACCTCAATCTTCTATAGATTCTAGTATTTCTAAATTCTCCGAGACATTTTAATACTTTAAAGGTCAGTTCATAATCTGTGGCTCTTAGAATAAAATCTTGAGTAGGTTTGCAAAAGACCATAAAATCGTCCAGGTCATCTTCGGGTAAATGTGTTATTTGTGCAACTATTTGTTTGTTATAGCGTAGATCTGCATAAAAAGTCTTAATATCGCTTACCTGCAAATCAGCAACTTTTCTTTTTGATTTTCCTTCTTTGCTAAATAAATCCCAAAGGGCATCAATAGAAATTCCAATGCTCATTGGTTGGCTGGTATGTGTATTAATCATACTTTTCAAAATTTCGTTTCGAATAGCTTTACTGTCATATGGGTTATTTAAAAAAAGCTCAATTTCTTTATGAAGATTTTCATATTTTTTATCCTTTACTAGCAATTCTTGAAGCATAATGGCTTGTTGCTTAGCCAGGATTTCAGGTTCTTTATTTACTCCATCCCATTTTATTCCAATTCTATTATATCCAAATGAGCTGATTAAAATGGAGTCTCCTTTTATTGCACGCATATAGAAATCCCCAATTTCATTTGTGGCGACAATTTGGCCAGTTCGTTTATTTAAAATATTTATGGAAGAAATCCCTTTTTTGCTGTAAAGATCTAGAACTTTTCCAAAAACCGACCGCTCTTGAGCTTCGGAAATTAAGCCAAAAAAAAGTATAAAAATTAGAAAAAGACAGAATTTAACGTTAACCAATTATTTGTCCATTTATAACCAAAGTTTGAGAGTCTCCATGGTCTATTATAAAATTTGCTTTTTCTCCCAAATCTATCGTTTTAGAATTGGGTTTTGGTATTTTATGCTTAGCCATCAATGTTGGGTATTCCGTAAAAGATTTTAAGAGTCCACCTTTTGCATCAAAAGAATGCAAACCCCAAAAAACAGATAAATCACCCATATCTTCAATAACGCTTGTTAAAGTAAAATCGGTTGCTGTGGCATTGTTTTTTTCTTCTAAGTTTATGCCAAGGTCTAAATTGGTTAGGGTAGTTCCTATTTTAACTTTTAAATTAGAAATTTTTAAATCGAAAAGAGACTTCCCATTTTTGGGAATTTTCTCATAATCGGCAAGGCTATAACCAGAATAGCTTTTCTTTGCGATGCTCCATAATGCCCCAAGAATAGCTATGAAATTCAATTTTCTTATAGTTTGTTTTTCAGAATCACTTCCATATCCACCAGACTCTACTAAAATTAGACTACTTCCCCATTTTTGAATATTATCGCCAAATGCCCTTGGTTCAAATTCATCAGAGTACCTTCCAATTTTACCAGGTGCATAATCTTGTAAAATAGTGTTCATTTCGCTGATTACTT
>JANNWE010000472.1:0-6494 GCA_031414675.1 Cytophagaceae bacterium | reverse complement strand
TCGTGATGGGCATTCATAATCTCAGAGCCTTCCAATAAATTTCTAAGTCGCTGTGCCACCCATTGGTTGCCTTCAAAATTTCTAATATCATGGAGCCTTTTCTCAAAAGGCTTCGAAGAACCCATCAAAGCCTCAATAGATAATGCACCTACAATGTCAGCAGTTTCTAAGCAATCGAATAAGCGTTTCACACCATAAATAGCATGTGCTAAGATAAATTGTGTACCGTTTATTAAGGCCAAACCCTCTTTGGGTCCTAGGATAATAGGTTCAAGCTTGAATAGCTCCAAAACCTTTTTCGAGGGCATTTTTTCGTTTTTGTAAAAGACTTCACCTAAACCCAGAAGTGGCAAAAACAAATGGGAAAGTGGGGCCAAGTCACCAGAGGCACCTACAGAGCCTTTGCAAGGAACAGCTGGAATAATATCATTTTGTATAAAGCAAATGATGCGTTCTATGGTGCTAAGTCTTATGCCAGAATAAGCCATGCATAGCGAATGCACTTTACAAATCATCATAGTTTTTGCCAAATGCAATGCAATAGGCTCTCCTACACCTACGCTATGACTGATCAACAAATTGTGTTGCAATTGGCTGGTTTGGGATTCGGAAATTTTAGTATCGCATAATGGCCCAAAACCGGTATTAATTCCATACACTATCTCATCGCTTTCTACTATTTCTTGTACCCAGTTGCTACTTTGGTTTATTTTTTCTTTGGTTTCTTTATCGACGACTGCTTTTTTTTGGCCATTTACTAATGCCAAAACAGTACCTATGTCAAGCTTTTCTTTTCCGTATTTAAACATCTGCGTTTTTATTAATTAGTTTACTTAATGGTATCTCAGCAAATTTATTTTCCAATTGAAATAGTTGTTCCAATACCTCATTTTGTTTTAATAAAGCAGACATGGATTTGTCTAGTGCTGCCCAAATAGGCTTTATTTTTTGAAGCAATTCTTTTCCCTCTTGGCTCAGATGAATTTCTTTTTTTCGACCGTCGTGTGCGGAAGGCTGAAGCGTCAATAGACCCTTTTCTGTCAAACTTTTAACCAATTGGCTAATAGCAGAATGAGAAACTTCTAATTGCTCTGCTATTTCAAAAATTGAAAGTTCAGTTTGATTATCTAAAAGATAGAAAATACCAAACCACGAAGCTTCAAAGGGAATTCCTCTGCTGGCATATACGTGATTTACTTCGCTTAAGAAATAATCACTAAGACGTTTTAATCGTGTACCAAATACAAGCGGACCAAGTTTTTGATAAAAATTCATGCACAAATATATATAAGTACTTACATATATTTATGTTTTTTGAATATTTTTTTGTTTTATTTGTAGAGTCATTTTAGTCATCAAAATATAGATGCGTTTGAGTTTCCTCTTATTGTTTGATTTGGCTAGTTGCTTAAGCCCAAATTTTAAGAAAAAAACGAACAATAAATTTTACTTACAATCACAATTGTTGTAGTAATATCTTACCTCCAGAGGATAAGGAGAAAAGTCTGGATTTTTTGTTGTGAGCCTACAAGGAAACCCTTCCTCATTGGTTTCATAAGTAGTAATAAAGTTTTTTAAGGGGTCTATGGATTCCATATTTTTATTCCAATTTCCCCCTTCCAATTTGTATCCCGAATAATTATCATAATTAGCAATTAAAGATAAATATATATTGGCACTGAAAGGATTTTTCACATTTCTCCAAAATCCAATTAATATTTCAGGAAAAGATGCAAAACCACGAATTTGCTTTGAAACAACATTACTTTTTAAACTATCATCGTATTTGTGTACCCAAAAGTCTTTTATTTTCGAATTTTGCAAAACATAGGTACAATCAATCTTTAATTCATTCTCTTTATTTCTTGAAAATTTTAGCTTTTGTTGATTTTCTGCATTTAACTGTGAAGGTATTGCCGTTGGTTTATTGTCTGGAATAAAATACTTCCAAGTAAGACGATCTACAATAATTTCTGAAAAATCTGCATTTATCTTAAAGTATTTAATACTGTGTTTATTATAAGACTCACTACCAACGAAAGAAGCCAGTCTCCAGTTTGTTGCTGTTATACTGGAATCTTTTTCAACTCGTATAAGTCTATTGTTTTCATAAAACATTCTAAATTCCATTAAAATTACATTGTTTTGATTTTTTATTATCCATTTAATAGGATTTCCATTGCTATTATACGTAAACTCTTGAGTTTCAATTACAATATTTGACTTAACTCCTCTAACTGTCGAAATTTCTCGTATTAAACAATCGGTGGTTTTTTTGACTGGTTTTAGCTCAATATTAGGGCTTAAACACCCGATTAGGGCTCCAGCAATAATAAGAAATTTAAATAAGTTTTTCATAGGTAAAATATTTAAAATGAAATTCCCAAAAACAGACAAGTGTAACCCACATTTCGATATTTATCAATTTTTATTATCCCCGATTTCCCTTCCGAAAGGTCAAATCCCGGTTCATTTTTATAAAATAGGCCAAAGTTAAATGCCAAAGGAAGTTTTTTTGAAAAATACATTCTTGTTCCTAGTCCTATGTTATACACTAGATTTGGTTTGGGTTTCACTTCCAAAGGGATTCCTAAATTAGAGGTGTAGGTGTAGGTGTTTCCTTTGAAAGCATAGCCAAAATTGGCTATAAAAATAGGCCTTAGCCGCATATTTCCGAGCTCTTGCCTTAAATCAATTAGAAAACTATGGTTATAAACAGAATACTCGTAGCCCAAGCCAATAGTTGATTTAGGAAGAATTTTATAGGTGGCAGCTACATAATACCCACCCACTTCGATAGAGTCAGAAATTAAATAGGAATAGCTATGTAGCTCAGCAATAAAACCTAACTTTTTGCTTGAATCAAAGCTCGCATCTTCTTTTTCTTTTTCAATTAATGACTTTTTAAATTCTTCCATAACTTGTTGGGCTTGACTTTTAAATTCAAGTTGGAAAAAAAATAAAATTAGAACGCCGGTTATAAATTTACACATAGTGATAATCTTTGATTAAAAATTTGGGCATTTATATTTATTGCAACCGAATGATTTTTTTTCTTTTGAAGCATCAATGATTTTTGTAGGCAAAATGCACTGTTTATTAACTCCATGCCACCGAAAACTAAACAAGCATATTTGCCCGTTTGCAGAAAGCTTCTGGAGTTTTTGTTTTCTTCCTTATTTGCGAAAGTAGTATTTTGAATATTTTTTTTAACAGCACTATCAAAATACAAATAGCCCAGCATACTAATTGCTGAAAGCCCAATGTTGGAAAGAAATTTTTTATTCCAATAATCTAATACTATTTTCTGAGCTGCTTGTCCGCTAGGATTTAGAACTAAGCGTATATTTTGGGCAATTTTTATGGGTTCAGTTACCTCAAGAGCTACTTTTTTGCTTAGATAATCATTTTTTGAAATTTCAATTTCGTGTTTTCCAAAGCCTAAGTCGAATTTAAGTGGACTATTTCCAGAATCCACTCCATCTATTTTAACCGTAGCTTCGTTTGGAACCGTATTTATTTCTACAGACCCTTTTATCTGTTCCAATTTTATATTTAAAGTGGTATCTTTTAAAACATCTATAATTTGATTATGAGCTATATATCCAGTTTTTTCTATTTTTACACTTTGTCTTCCTTTTTCTAACTCTTTTACATTTGAACCAGCGCCTACTAATTTATCATTTATAAATAGCACAGCCTCATCTGGGGTAACATTTATTTTTAAATCAAAAATGTTTTGTGTTAAGTTAAACTGAATTACTTGTGTGGTATCAGGAAATATTTCTATTTCTTTTATCAAAGGATCAAATTTCTCTTTTAAGACTTCAACTTTATAGAACCCAGGAGCAAGGTCAAAAAGAAAAGAATTGTTGATAATAGAACCAACTTCTTTATCTTGTATTTTTACTCTGGCATTATAAACATTTGAGGTAATATTGATTCGGCTATTTAATTTCTTTTTTATATCTTTTTCTTCAGGGACTAAATTCTGAATTTTGCCAATAGATAATGCATTGGGAGTTAGTTCAAGTAAGAAAGTACCCCCTTCAACTGTAAACTTATCCAATTGAGGAGTTTGCTTTCCTCCTTTTTGTTGAGCATAATAAGGTACTCTTTGTTGTATATACCCATATAATTCGGATGTAACCAAAACGCCATCATTGTTTGTGTCTGCTTCTTCTTTTTCTATGCCATCTAGGAGTACTTTAGTAAAAGCACTGTGTTGCCATTCGGCGGCCTCTAAAACGGTTTCATCTGCACTTCCAGCCGTAATTATTTCGCTTCCCTTTTGGCTCCACACATTTTTAATAAACGCTTTGGAAAATTGGCCTTTACCCTCTCTACTTTGAGCCAAACCCACATAACAAGCATCAACTAAAAACAATACGTGTTTAGATTTAAAAGATTCTGATTGATTTCTAAGTTCTTCCATAGAAATTGCAGTTGAGATCAGTTTTTCTTCGTCACCATCTACAGGAACTAAAAAGCCACGTCTTTTATTACTGTTTCGGCCAGTGGTAGTTCCGTGGCCAGCAAAAAACACCAACAATTGACTATTTTCAGAAATGCCGTCTTTTGAATAATCGTCTAAAGCATTAAGTATTTTTTCTCTAGTGGCTTCTTTATTTAAAAGTACTTTTACGTTTTTAACTGGAAAGCCACATTTTTGGATAAGAAGATTTTTTAATGCAATTGCGTCGTTAGCTGCATAATTAAGAGGCGAAAAGCCAGATTTAGAGTCATAACTATCAATACCTATCAGTATAGCATATTTATTGGCATATTGTAAGTCAGGATTTGGAGCATTTTCACTATCTACTTTTACTCCTCGAGTATTTATTTGTCCCATGGTTTGAACAAATAAGAACAAGAAAAAAGAAAAAAATAAAGATTTTTTCTGACGAGTTTTCATATCAAAAATATATAGGATATAAATTTTTTAAGGCTAAATCATATAAAAAACGGTCTTCAATTTAAAGTAACCCTTATTGAAAATGGACACATTACAATCGTTGGTAATTTTACTATTTTTAAATGAAATATACAAATGGGCTTTAATAATTCTATATAAAACTAAAAGAAAAATGGCACTTAAAAAATTTGATTATTTTAAGAAATTTTGTTAATTTGCCACGAAGTCGCTCCCAGGTTCTTCGATTTGGAAAAGGTATTTAAATCTTAAATTTTATCGAATGAAAAATCAATTATTTCTAGCAATTGTTTTAATTATTGGTCTTTTTGGGTTTATACATTCTCCTAACTCAAAACCAAAATTGCTCTTTGATGGAAAAACTTTTAGGGGGTGGGAGGGAGACACTACAACTGCCTGGCGAATAGAAAACGGAATGCTAGTGGGTGGGTCATTAGTGAATACAGTTCCTAATAATAACTTTCTTTGTACCACAAAAAGCTATGATAATTTCATATTAAAACTAAAGATAAAGCTTATTGGCACGGAAGGATTTATTAATTCTGGGGTACAGTTTCGTAGTAAAAGATTAAGTAACCCCGCCTTTGAAATGACAGGTTATCAAGCCGATTGGGGCAAGAACTATTGGGCAAGTTTGTATGATGAATCGAGAAGAAACAAGACTATAGCTAAGCCCGATTCCGCTCAAGTATTGAAATGGCTAAAAATTAATGATTGGAACGATTACGAAGTAAAAGCCGAAAAAAACCGCATTAGATTATATTTAAATGGTAAACAAACCGTAGATTATAGAGAACTTAATCAAACAATTCCACAATCAGGGTTAATAGGCCTTCAAATACATGGAGGAGGAAAAGCCCAAGTTGCATTTAAAGATGTATTTATTGTTGAGTTGTAACAGTTTAGGATTAGAAAGTTATTGATTTAATATTTAGAAAGAACTTAATTTTAATGGTTTTTTTTGTCTAAAAACGATAAATAAGTTAGCCTTTAAAATTTAATATCCCTTGATTTGCCTATATAATAAACCTCGAAAGAACTTTCAATAATTAAAAAAATGATTCTATTAAGAGCAATAATTGCATTTTTTGGCCTTATGAGTATCTTTTTTATTACAAAAGATAATTTATCTATTCAAAAAACATTCATAGTTCAAGATACCGCCAAAATTGATAAAGAATATTTTTTAGAGGCTACTATGTTGGGTTATTTCGCTAATGACGGCACACGAAATCCTGTTCTAAAAGCTAATAAGGGAATGAAAGTTCGAATCACAATAACAAATGGAGAAGTGATGACGCACGATATTTCTATGGAAAAAAGTGGCATAAAAAGTAAGACTATTTTTGAAAAAGGCTCAAGTACAAGTATAACATTCATAGCCCAAAACAGCGACACTTATTTTTGTACCGTTCCTGGTCACAAAGCAGCTGGGATGCTTGGCAAATTCCAAATAGTGGAAGGGTCGCTTTCCCCAAAGATAGTAATTGGTAAAATCCCCACGAAAAACGGGAAACCGCTAAATCTAAACTTTGAATTGGGAAATCTGCAAGATTGGTCA
>JANNWE010000471.1:0-2833 GCA_031414675.1 Cytophagaceae bacterium | reverse complement strand
TTTTGATTTTAATACATTTGAATAAAAATCGAAGACAAAAGGTGAATGAATACTGTGAGAATTTCGAGAAGAAATAAGAAATTTTATAAAATCAAAATACATTAATTTAACAAATAAGGCACTATCATTAGAAACTCTGGTATTGCTATTGCCAATTCTTTACCATCCAAAAGTTTTTCCATAAAAAAAGTGCCATGCATTTTTCCAATTGGAGAATTAAAATTACATCCAGAAACATATTCATGAAAACACCCTGGCTCAATAATTGGCTTATTTCCAACAACTCCATCCCCTTTAACTTCATATTTCATTCCAATTGAATCATAAATAAACCAATGTCTACTTACCAACTGAACAGTGACATCGGAATTATTTTCAATTTTTATTTTATATGAAAACGCATACTGACTCCTTCTAGGATCTGAATAAATTGGCTGATATTCAGCAAGTACAATTACTTTTATACCATTAGTGACCGAAGCAACCATATAATTAATGTTTTGTCTTTTTCATTAATACGTAAAATTATATAATTATGTTTCATTACTAAATAATAAATTTACTAATTTTCAAAAAAATCTGATTTACGCTTTCAATAATTTTGGAAAAAATATAATAATGAATTTAGAATTAGCCCCTTCCTGGAAAAAATATTTAGAAAATGAGTGTTCAAAGGAGTATTTTATTAACCTTCTTTCATTTTTAGATAATGAATATGCTAATTCTAAATGCTATCCAATAAGCAATGAGATATTTAATTGTTTTGAGAAATGTTCTTTCCAAGAAACCAAAGTTGTGATTTTAGGCCAAGATCCTTATCATGGGGCTGGACAGGCAAACGGACTTTGTTTTTCAGTTAATGAAAATTGTCTTTTCCCACCTTCATTAACTAATATTTTTAAAGAATTAAAAAAGGATTTAGGAATTCCATTGCCTTCCAATGGAAATCTAGAAAGATGGGCTACCCAAGGAATTTTATTGCTGAATGCCACCTTAACAGTAAAAAGTAATGAGGCGGGTTCACATCAAAAAAAAGGTTGGGAAGTTTTTACAGATGCCGTAATCCATTTGCTTAATAATGAAAAACAAAACCTAGTATTCTTACTTTGGGGTAATTATGCACAAAACAAAGGCAAGTTTATAAATCAAAAAAAACACTTAGTATTAAAAGCAAAACACCCTTCCCCATTATCTGCAAATCAAGGTGGATGGTTTGGTGAAAAGCATTTTTCTAAGACAAATAATTACTTAGAAATACATAATCTAGGGAAAATAAATTGGTAGGAAAGTCTCTTATTGTAAACTTATTTAGACAATTAGAACCATAAATAGTAATTTTGCGATATGCAAAACTACGAAATGGTGGCCACCACCCTGATGGGGCTAGAAAACATACTTGCCAATGAGATCAAACAACTTGGCGGCCAAGAAATAGAAATTCTTAAAAGGGCTATAAAATTTAATGGTGACGATAAAATATTATACGCAGCCAATTTAGGATTGAGAACCGCATTGCGTATCTTAGTTCCTTTGGATGAGTTTTTTGCTTATGATGATGGAGATTTATATGATGCAATAAAGAAAATTCAATGGGAAAAAATAATGAATCTAAACCATACTTTGGCGGTTCATGCATCCACAAGTGGCCATTTTTTTAAACATTCACAATATGCAGCTTTAAAAGTAAAAGATGCAATAGTAGATAGATTTAGAGAAAAAACTGGAGAAAGACCAAGTATTGATCGCGATAATCCTGATATTTCCTTAAACGTTCACATTCAAAATGAAAAAGTTATTTTATCTTTAGATTCTTCGGGGGTAAGTTTAAATAAAAGAGGGTATAGACTACATTCGAATGAAGCGCCAATAAGCGAAGTTTTAGCTGCAGGAATAATTCAAATGAGCGGGTGGTCAAGCCAAACGCCATTTTATGACCCTATGTCTGGTTCTGGAACTTTCTCAATTGAAGCCGCTATGCTTGGTTCCAACACACCTCCAGGATTAAACCGAACATTCTCTTTTGAAAATTGGTTAGATTTCGATCAAAAACTATTTTTAAAAGTTAAAGATGAAATGGTTTCTAAGATAAATTCCAATAAAATGGAAATATATGCAAGTGATATTTTGGCCTCCAATATAGAAACTATCGCTGAAAATATTAATAATGCTAAAATGAATGAATTTATCCATCTTAAAAAAGATGATTTCTTTGAATCAAACCCAAAAAACGAGAATGGTATGCTCTTTTTAAATCCACCCTATGGAGAACGAATGAAAGTGGAAGACTTAGGGGATTTCTATTCTAAAATTGGAGATACTTTAAAACAGAAATACAAAGGATTTGATGCTTGGTTGATAAGCTCAGATAGGGCTGCTCTAAAAAAAGTTGGTTTAAGGGCTGAACAAAAAACAGATTTAATGAATGGAGGATTAGAAGCTAGACTTCAAAAATATACTTTATTTGAAGGAAAAAGGTTTTGAAAAATATAAAGACTACCTATTAGAGTAGTCTTTATATAAAATAGAATAAGTAAGATTATTTTATCAAACTAAATAATCTACTCCAACGAATTTTATTTAAGAGATTTCCGTCTTTATCTATTGACATCCAAATAAATACGGCTTTGCCTACAATATGGTCGGCTGGTACGAAACCCCAATATCTTGAATCATCAGATTCATATCTATTGTCACCCATCATAAAATAGTAATCTTGTTTAAACGTATATTCTGAAATGGCTTTTCCATCAATAAATATTTTTCCATCCTTATATTCAGCCTTTTCGTTTAAATCAAATGTGGTAATAACCCCTTTATATAGCATTAAATTTTT
>JANNWE010000470.1:0-1716 GCA_031414675.1 Cytophagaceae bacterium | reverse complement strand
AAAATCAAAAACCACAAGTTCTATTTCTGATACAGCTCATGTAACAATTCTTAAAAATATTTTAAATAATAATAAGAATGTTTCCATTAGTAACTTGGCTAGATTTGAAAAGAGACACCGTTCGGTTGGAGGAAATGCACTTAGAGCGGCTGTTTTGGGGGGGAATGATGGTTTGATTTCAAATTTCAGTTTAGTAATGGGAATAGCTGGGGCGTCAAGCAATCAAAGCGGTGTGCTTTTGACTGGGATTGCTGGACTTCTAGCAGGGGCATTATCTATGGCTTTAGGCGAATGGATTTCAGTAAAAAGTTCTCAAGAACTATATGAAAATCAAATTGCTTTAGAATTGGAAGAATTGGAAACAAATCCAGAAGGGGAAGAGAAGGAATTGGCTTTAATTTATATTACAAAAGGAATTCCTGAAGAACAAGCAAAGCAAATGGCAAAAGAAATTATTTTAAATAAAGATTATGCCCATGAAATTCTTGTAAAAGAAGAATTAGGAATAAATGCTGAAGATTTGAAAGGATCTGCCATGGAGGCGGCCGTTACCTCATTTCTTTTATTTGCTTTAGGTGCAATTATTCCAGTAATTCCATTTTTCTTTTTGAGTGGAATTCAAGCTGTACTTTTAAGTGCTATTTTTAGTGCCATAGGCTTATTTGGTATTGGTTCTGCCATTACTTTATTTACAGGAAAAAGTATTTGGTTTTCAGGTTTTAGACAAGTTATCTTTGGCTTGATTGCTGCTGCAATTACGTATGGAATTGGAAAACTAATTGGTGTGTCTTTAGCAGGTTAAGAAATTTAGTTTTCTAAGAATTTTATCAAAAGAAAAATTAGAAAATCTCTTTTGTATTTATTAAGAGGTGTATTTTTTGTAATTCAAATTGACTCAAAAAAATTTAAAAATTATTCTTCCAAGATATCGATTCTTTTTTCTGATGAATTGATTGTAATAAAATATAGGTATAAAAATCTTTAGGAAAGGAATTTATATCACCATAATTTTTTTCTTAAGTCTGCTAGAGATTAACCTTTAGCAGATTTTTTTTGCCTTTCCCCGAATATTTAAATTTGGCCCGAAATAGCTAAAGTTGGCGATACTATGTTTAATGGGGCTAGTTTGAAAGTGGCTGAGTTCCATTGTAAATTGTACAGAGAAACAATACAATATTTCTAACGTTTATTTCTCCAATTTTTAAAATAGTCTCAATTTTTTCATTTTGAAAGTACTCATTTTTTATTGAATCTCTCTACAATAAAAGTAAAATCAATAGCTTAGAAAATTCTATATTTTGGAAAAATTCCATATAATGTAATAAATTAGATGTTTTAGATTATATAACTATATAATTATTAGGCAGTTAATTAATGGCATCGTAATGTTATGTTAAATGGAAAACAAAACATCGTTATGAAATTGCAAAATAACTTACGAATTTTTATTGTTGATGATGATCCATTCTGGGCAGCAATACTTCAGCAGGTGAAATAGAAGTCAAGAACCGGGGAGCTTTAGATATGTATTTTTTGCAGTTTACTTAAAATGTAAATTATTGGGAGTTCGATTTCATGACAAATATTCAACGGCCGGCACTTTTTTTAATGAACCATAGAGGAAATTAAAACTGATGGCAATTCGGGTAACCTCTAACTTATCAATGAAAGTATATGTGAACGAAATGTGTTTTGAGCTGAAATATATTCCTTGAA
>JANNWE010000469.1:0-3263 GCA_031414675.1 Cytophagaceae bacterium | reverse complement strand
TGTGAATCGCTCATGGTTGCCAAGAAACTGCCCGATGGATGTTTTTCTAAGGCATTGAAACTACGATTTCCACTGGCAATTTTAGTCATTTTTCCATCCAAAACGCTGAATTGAGCTACATACTTAGTTCTGTCATCCGTTACCAAAGCCATAATTGAAGCGCCATCTTTTGTCCATTGAGGACTGCCAACGGGTCTATCCAATGATTTTGTCAATAATTTTGGTTCACCACCATCTTTTGAAATCACACACAAAATGGATTGGTCATACATGATGTAATTTTCAGAAGAAGTAGATCTTAAATACGCAATTTGCTTGCCATCTGGACTCCATTCTGGCGAAGAATCTCTGCCCGTCCAAGTGGTAATCTGTTTCATTTTGGCGTTTGGCTTGGCATCAATTACCCAAATATCAGCATTAGAATTGCGGTCGGGGTCTTCGGTGCGATTACTCAAAAAGGCAATTTGCGAACCATCAGGCGACCATTTTGGAGAAATTTCATTGTAATTCCCCTTGGTGAGCGTATCCAATTTTTTCGATGAAATGTCGCACAGATACAAATGAATAGGTTTTTTGGTTAAATATCCCTCCACATCTTGCTTGAATTTATAACGGTCGAGAACGATGGGTTTCGGTGTTTTTACTTTTGAAGTATCGCTTGGGGTTTTTATCACCAAAGCAATCTTTTTGCTATCGGGCGACCAAGCGTAATCTGATAAATCACTTTTTTTCAAATCCGTCAATTGTTTGGCTTCACCTCCCCGTCTATCCATCAGCCAAATTTGACTACTGGTTAAACCATTTCGAGAGGATACAAACGACAAATATTTCCCGTCTGGACTCCAGCGGGGTTGCGACTCGCCATCGGGTGTGTGGGTGAGTTGAATGGACTCTTTGCCATCCCAAGAAACCATCCAAATATCCGAATTACGATTATTTTTCACCGAATCCACCGAAGAAAGCGTGTAAGCAACCCAATTGCCATCGGGCGAAATTTGAGGGTCGCCTAAGTTTTGTAAACGGTAAACATCGGAAGGTTTTAGCGGGCGTTTTGTTGGATTTTGAGCCAACAACTGAAAAGAAAACGCATGGAGTAGTGCAAGAAATAGTAGGGTTGTTTGTTTGTTTTTCATTTTTGAAATTTGTTTCATTGATTAAAATTAGAGAAAATAGGTAGGGGTATTTTTTTGTAAATGATAGTTTCATTCTTCGGTTTGAGTTTAAATCAGATTATACCAAGTACCTTTTCCGACACCGTTTTTTTGAATTTGATTTTTCTTTACCAAACTTTCAAGGTGTTTTCCCAAGGTATTTCGATTATATTGTGTAATCGTTACCAATTCGCCTATGGTAATGCGACCATTCTCTCGTATTACATCCAATATAGTTTGCGACATATCGGGTAGTTGGGTTAGTAAAAGCCGTTCTCTTTTTATTTTAACTTCCAAATTGTCTTTCTGGCGTTTCAACGATTTTAAGAAAAATAAAATCCAAGCTGACCAATTCGGTGCGTCGTCATTGAGTGTTGTTTGGGTTTGTCGCAAAGACCGATAATAATCTGGTTTTTCTCGTTCAATTACAGCTTCAAGTGAACTATAAGCAACATATCGATAGCCCATTTTTAGTAGTAAATAAGTGGTTAAGGCTCTGGACAGTCGTCCATTTCCATCTTGAAAAGGATGGATGGCCAAAAAACTCACCACAAAAAAAGCGATAACCAAAATCGGATGCCATTCTTTTTTTATTAAATTTTCAGAAGTCCAGTCCACCAATTCTTGCATTTTAATTGGCGTTTCCAAAGGTGTTGTAGTTTCAAAAACAATCCCAACGACTTGACCAAACGCATCAGTAGCTACTACATGGTTTGGGAATTTTTTGTATTGTCCTTTATGCCATTGGTCTTTTTCACTGTATTTCATCAAATAGCTATGCAGCTGTTGAATGAAATTTTCAGAAAAGGGTATGTCATTATAATTGTCGAAAATAGTGGTCATCAAATCTGCATAACCAGCCACTTCTTGTTCGTCTCGGGTTTCAAATTTTTTAATTTCGAGGTTGGCAATCAGTTTTTCTACTTGTTGGTCAGACAATAAACTACCTTCCATACGAGTGCTTGAAGCAATACTTTCTATCGTTGCCACCTTTTTGAGTTGTAATAATCTGTCGGGTGCAATATTGCCCAGAGCCAACCATGCCCCTTTAAATTCATCAATTTCAGTCATCAAATTGACGATTTCATTTGTCAGCACCAAAGATTCTGTTTTCATCATACGTATATTTTTATCCAAAAATACTTATAAAAATGAAAAATAACTTAAAAATTAATAAAATTCATTTATTTACTTAAAAATGTACACATAAATACTTATAAAATAGTTTCGGAAATTAACGCATAAATATTTTTTTGAGCAAAAAGGGGAAAAGAAAATACTTGTATCAATGTGATAATTAGGAGGGTTGTTAGTTTATTTTTCATTTTTGAAATTTGTTTGATTATTTAAATCCTAAGAAAATAGGGTGCTTTTAGCATCTTCAAGCCAAAGGCATGAAAAAGGCTATTTTATATTAATTGTTTCAGGGTAGTTTATCGGCTCCACTTTGGATTAACACCCTATTTAATTCAATTTTCATTTTTTTGAGAGTTTCATTCATATTCGGGTTGTTAATTACATTATGAAGTTCATAAGGGTCTTTTTTAAGATCATAAAGTTCATTCTTTCCTTTCAAATCCATATAGTGTATATATTTGTAACGCTGGTTTCGCACTGCTTTGTAGCCCATTTTAAATATGCGTGGAAATACCGTGTCGCTATAATATTCAACAAGAAAAGATTTTCGCCAATCCTTTACAGTTCCGTTAAAAATCGGAACCCAAGATTTCCCATGAAGATGAGGACCAGGAGTTTCACCAGCCAAGTCAAGTAATGTGGAAGCAAGATCTATACTTAATACTATTTGTTCGGGTTTTGTTCCGGCTTTAATAATGGGAGGGTATCTGACAAGCATTGGGATGCGAATAGCTTCCTCATAAGCAAGTCTTCGTTCTAAATCAAGACAATGTTCTCCATACCAATACCCATGATCACTGGTGAATACCACAATAGTATTGTTTAACTCTCCTTTATCTTCAAGGGCTTTAACTATAACCCCAAGACCTTCATCTCCTGCCATCAGCATTTCTGAACGCTCCCTGATGGTCTTCTCTTTGGTTGAAGTTTCAGAGCTTAAAGGTGGCACACCTTCTATTTTCTGCATAAGGGCTG
>JANNWE010000468.1:0-9914 GCA_031414675.1 Cytophagaceae bacterium | reverse complement strand
ATTTTGGATGTTTCTTTTGCTGCTCATATGCCAGACACCTTAGAAATGCCCTATAAACCTAATGTACTAGAGGCAATTGAGCCAAGCGTGGGTAAACCTTCCTACAGATTAGGTGGAATGACCTGTTTAGCAGGAGATTACATTTCAGATTATTCTTTTGAGAACCCTTTGAAAATAGGGGATACCTTGATATTTGATGATATGATGCATTACACAATGGTAAAAACTACCACGTTTAATGGAGTAGGATTACCATCTATGGGTATTTGGAAAGAAAGTAATGAGTTTGAACTACTAAAGACTTTCGGATACGAAACGTTTAAAGATAGAATCTAAGAGAATAGAAAATAATGGTTTTATTTTCTTTCATTTTAAAATCTAAATTATCTCTAAATTTTAATAATAGTATTCTGAATTATAGTTTGGATATAATTCACAGAAAAGTAGTCTTTGTAGCTTTTACAAAAAAAAATAAACTCTAAGTGCTTTAAAGTTGTTGTAAAAAAAACGATTCAATAATGCTAGGATTTAACTTTTCAGAATTTAAACCCAAAACTGATAAAAAGTCAAATTTTGATCAGCTTCTAAATATCTTTCAACAATTACTCTTAATTTTTGCTGGCAATGCTTCTGAGTCTCTTTCTTACCTTTCTGACTTAGATCGACAATACAAATTGACGGACGATACCTATGGAATTGCCGATTTTATTGATGATTTAAAATCTCAAGGATATTTGACAGAAGAAAAAGGGGATGGTGAATTGAGAATTACTGCAAAAACGGAACGCAACATAAGAAAACAAAGCTTAGAGGAGATATTTGGTAAATTAAAAAGGGCAAAATCGGCAGGAAATCATAAGACACCGTATACCGGCAGCTCAGATGAAAACTCAAGTGATTTAAGAGCCTTTCAGTTTGGTGATGGATTTGATCAGGTTTCTATGACCGAATCCATAAAAAATGCTCAGATTAATAATGGCTTAGACGGAGAATTTAGCCTATTTGAAAAAGATTTAGAAGTTATTGAAAGAGAATCTAACATTCAAACTTCAACTGTCTTAATGATTGATATTAGTCATTCGATGATTCTTTATGGGGAAGACAGAATTACTCCTGCCAAAAAAGTTGCCCTAGCTATGGCAGAAGTGATTAGAACAAGATATCCGAAAGACACTTTAGATATCATAGTTTTTGGAAATGATGCTTGGCAAATACAATTAAAAGATATTCCTTATTTGGAAGTGGGGCCTTACCATACCAATACGGTGGCGGGACTTGAACTAGCCATGGATTTGTTAAGAAGGAGAAAAACTAAGAATAAGCAAATTTTTATGATCACGGACGGAAAGCCCACTTGTTTAAAAGAAGGCATAAAATATTATAAGAATAGTTTTGGATTAGATAGAAAAATAGTAACAAAAACACTCAATATTGCAGCTCAAGCTAGACGTCTAAAAATTCCTATCACTACATTTATGATTGCGTCAGATCCTTATTTGAAAAAATTTGTGCATGAATTCACGGAAGTTAACAATGGCAGAGCCTATTATAGCACCTTAGATGGTTTGGGAAGTTTCGTTCTAGAAGATTTTCAAAAGAATAGAACAAGAAATGTGCGATAAGTCTATAATTTTATTAATAATATTGAAATTAAAAAGATTTTTCTCTTTTTGACTAGACTTTAAAATTAAATTTGAAAAAAATGATAAAAGTCTAATATTCAAAAGTAAATAACCAAATTTGTACTAATAATTTAAATATTTTTTTTTGAAATCACTTTTATTAATTACTCCTCCTTTTACTCAGCTTAATACTCCATATCCAGCTACTGCCTATTTGAAGGGTTTTTTGAATTCAAAAAATATTTCTTCTTTTCAGATTGATTTAGGAATTGAGGTAATTATTAGATTATTTTCAAAAAGAGGGCTAATCGAAATTTTTGATTTAGGTGAAAAAAAATGTTTAAGTCTAAATACCAAACGAATATTTGCTTTAAGACACGATTACATTAAAACTATTGATGCAGTCATTACATTTTTACAGGGCAAAAACCCCACTTTAGCAAGACAAATTTGCCAAGATAGCTTTCTTCCAGAAGCCTCAAGATTTAAACAATTAGACGATTTAGAATGGGCTTTTGGAAACATGGGCCATCAAGATAAAGCCAAACATTTGGCCACTTTGTATTTAGAAGATCTCTCCGATTTTATTCTAGAATGCGTAGATGAAAATTTTGGCTTTAGCAGATACGCCGAAAAATTAGGCAGAAGTGCCAATTCTTTCGACGAATTGTTTAGTTATTTGCAAAATAAGCCTACCCATATAGATTTATTAAGTTTAGAAATACTTGAAAACCAAATACGAATTAATAATCCCAGCCTTGTTTGTTTTTCAGTTCCTTTTCCTGGAAATTTATACAGTGCATTTCGGTGTGCCCAGTTTATTAAATCTACTTTCCCTGCTATTAAAATTGCAATGGGTGGAGGTTTTCCAAACACTGAGCTAAGAGACCTTAAAGATCCAAGAGTATTTGGTTTTTTTGATTTTATTACTTTAGACGATGGAGAATTACCTATTGAACTATTGGCAATAAAATGTCTCGAGCAAGAAACTGTAAATATGGATTCTTTTAAACGGACACTTTTATTAGAAAACCAAAAAGTAGTTTTTAAAAATAATTCTTTAAAAAATGATTATAAGCAAAGCCTTGTCGGTACTCCAGATTATTCTGATCTATTGTTGGACAAATACATTTCTGTAATTGAAATTGCAAATCCAATGCACAGCCTTTGGAGTGATGGGCGTTGGAATAAGCTCACTTTAGCTCATGGATGTTATTGGCGGAAATGCACTTTCTGTGACATTTCACTAGATTATATTAAATTGTACGAGCCTGTTGCTGCTAAAACTATAGTGGATAGAATGGAAGCGTTAATTGCTCAAACCAATGAAAACGGGTTTCATTTTGTAGATGAGGCTGCACCACCTTCTTTAATGAAAGAAGTTGCAATCGAAATAATAAAAAGAAAATTAACAGTAACCTGGTGGTCAAATATTCGTTTTGAAAAAAGCTTCACCCAAGATTTATGCTTTTTACTTAAATCATCCGGTTGTATTGCGGTTTCAGGTGGCTTGGAGGTTGCATCAGACAGATTACTAGAGCTTATTCAAAAAGGGGTTACCGTAGCTCAAGTGGCACAAGTTTGTCAAAACTTTACTGATTCAGGAATCATGGTTCATGCCTATTTGATGTACGGTTACCCTACCCAAACAATACAGGAAACTATAGATAGTTTAGAAATGGTAAGGCAAATGTTTGAACTTGGGATTCTTCAGTCTGGTTTTTGGCATCAATTTGCATTGACTGCCCATAGCCCTGTAGGTTTAAATCCTGAAGAATATGGAGTGATTCCTCAAAAAAACAAAATCACATTTGCCAATAATGATATTGCTTTTAAGGATAAAACTGGGATAGACCATAATAAATTTAGTTTTGGATTAAAGAAATCACTCTTTAATTTTATGCATGGCATTTGTTTTGAATTTCAATTACAAGAATGGTTTGATTTTAAAGTGCCTAAAACAACCATAAAACCAAATTATATTGAAAAAGTATTAGAGACAAATACTGCTATTATTCCTAAAGATTCTGCAAGAATAGTATGGTTAGGAGGAATACCAGAAATTGAAATAAAGTTAAATAAAACTAAAGAAAAAATACAACTTAATTTTCATGAAAAAAAAGAAAGTTTTGCTATTTCTACTTCCAAAGAACAAGGTTTATGGCTGGAAGCATTGTTAGAAAAAACATCAATTTATAAAGGAAAAAACGTAACGTATAAAGAGGTAAAAATAGACTTTGAAAGATCCATGTCAGACTTTGAACTCTTTTGGTATTCTAAACCAATTAATACATTGAAAAATTATGGATTATTAATCTTATAATTTTAAAGTTCCGAAAAATTTATAGATAAAGTATGACAAAAAAAGAAAGGTATCAAAAGTTAATTGCTTATTTTAGTGAGTTTCAGCCTAATCCAGAAACTGAACTACAATATACAAACCCATATGAACTACTTGTGGCAGTAATATTATCCGCTCAATGCACTGATAAAAGAGTAAATATGGTAACTCCAAAACTTTTTAATCGTTTTCCTACCGCAGAGTCTTTGTCAAGGTCGGATTCAGAAGAGGTTTTTGAGTATATTAGAAGTATTTCTTATCCAAATAATAAAGCAAAACATTTGGTGGGAATGGCTAATATTTTAGTAGATGAATTTAATAGTACAGTGCCAAGCTCAATAGAAGATTTAACTAAAATGCCCGGAGTTGGCCGAAAGACTGCAAATGTGATTGCCTCAGTAGTGCATAATTTACCTACAATGGCGGTTGATACCCATGTTTTTAGAGTCTCTCACAGAATGGGCTTGGTATCATTAAAAGCAAAAAATCCTTTTTTAGTGGAAAAAGAATTAGTGAAAAATTTTAATGATGAAATTATCCCGAAAGCTCACCATTGGTTGATATTGCATGGAAGATACATTTGCTTAGCAAGAAACCCGAAATGTGATATTTGTGATTTAAAAGAAATCTGTAATTCATATGAAAAAATTCAAAAAATTGGAATTCAATCTGTAGATATGAAATTGCCATCTATTTCATAATTATTTTTCGAATTCTTGGAATGCACTTATATTGAAAATAAATCAAATTAGTACGATAGATCGCCTTTAATATTTAAATCCAAGGTAGATATTATCTAATTTAATAACTCTACTATTGCCATAAAAGCCATTAGTCCAGGTCCTATTTCAAGTGCATCTTCATCTATATTGAAAGTGGGTGTATGTACACCAGAAACTATTCCTTTCGCTTCATTTCGTGTTCCTAATCTATAAAAGCAGGAGGCTACATGTTGGCTATAAAAAGCAAAATCTTCTCCCCCCATCCATAAATCTAAATCTACGATATTTTCTTTTCCAACATATTTTTCTGCAGAGCTCCTGAGTTTTTCAGTAAGAGCTGGGTGATTCTTAAGAAAGGGATAGCCTTTTACTATTTTTACTTCACAAATTGCACCCATGGCATCAGCAATTCCTTCGGCCATTTTTTTTATTTTAAACAAGCCTTCTTCTCTCCATTCTTCATCCATACATCTGAATGTTCCTTCTATAGTAACTTCATTTGGAATGACATTTGTAACACCATCGCCAATGAATCGTCCAAAGCTTAATACAGAAGGAAACGAAGGATTCCTGTTTCTAGAAACGATTTGTTGAAGAGAAACTATTATATGTGAACCAATTAAAACAGGATCTATGGCTTGATGTGGTGCTGCACCATGCCCTCCTTTTCCAATAATTTTCAAATAAATTTCATCGGTACTAGCCATATACATTCCGCTTCGAAACCCAATTTTTCCAACTGGAATATTAGGAGCTACGTGTTGGCCAATCATAGCGTTAATAGATGGATTTTCTAACACTCCTTCTTTTATCATAAGAGAAGCTCCTCCAGGGGCTTTTTCTTCTGCTGGCTGAAAAATTATTTTAATAGTGCCTTCAAATTCTGAACTCAGCTTTTTTAGAATTCTTGCGGCTCCTAGAAGAGAGGCAGAATGAACATCATGCCCGCATGCATGCATAACTCCTTCATTAGTAGATTTATAAGTAATATTGTTTTGTTCTATTATTGGCAATGCGTCCATGTCAGCTCTAAGACCAATAGTTTTTTTATTAGAATTTTTACCTTCAATTAGGCCCACTATTCCCGTTCCAGCAACATTTTCTTTTATTGAAATATCCATTTCATGAAGTTGCTTTGCAATAAATTTTGCGGTGTTAAATTCACAAAAAGAAAGCTCAGGATTTTGATGTAAATGTCTTCTATTGAGAACATTCAATTCAAAATCTTCTTTCGCATAGTTTTTGATTTTGCCTAAAAGACTCATTGTAAAATAAAATAGGATATAAATTGCAAAAATAAAATTGTCAAAGCATTAAACCTATTGTTTTTACTTTTTAAATTATTGAATAATAAGCAAATTGAATTAGAAAATAAAAATCAAAACATAATCAAAATACGTTCCTCTTAATTGACTAATTAACATTTTAAGAGTAGATTTGTGAAAAAAACAGCAAGAATTGGAGCAAACAATTTATTTTGTCATGGGTGTTTCTGGCAGTGGTAAAACCACAGTAGGTAAATTGCTTGCCGAAAGGCTAACTATTGATTTTTTCGATGGAGATGATTTTCATTCAGAAAAAAATGTTAAAAAAATGGCCTCTGGGTCTCCTTTAAACGATTCTGATCGTGAAAATTGGCTTGACGCGATAAATACTAAAGCCAAAGAAATAATTGAAAAAAATAAATCAGCTGTTTTTGCATGTTCTGCCTTAAAAAAAGCCTATCGAATTATTTTAGAGAAAGATTTATCTTTTAAAGTATTATGGATTTACTTAAAAGGAGATTTTGATTTTATTCATCAAAGAATTTCAGAAAGGAAGGGACATTTTATGCCTCCAAATCTTTTAAAATCTCAATTTGAAACCCTAGAAGAACCGATTAATGGTATTGTGGTAAACTTAGAAAGTCCTCCTGAAGAAATAATTTCCTTTATTATGAACAAACTTAATACTACTGAATTTGGATTAGTGGGTTTAGGAGTGATGGGTAAAAGTTTAGCTCGTAACTTAGCAAAAAATGGAGTGAAACTTTCATTGTATAATAGACATGTGGCTGGTATTGAAGAAAATATTGCAAATAAATTCATTGAGCAGCATTCTGAATTAGACCATGCTTTCGGATTTGAAGACTTGGAAAAATTTGTAAACACTATCCAGCATCCAAGGAAAATTTTTTTAATGATAAAAGCTGGTCTTGAAACGGATATTTTTATAGATCAAATTAAATTATTTTTAGAAAAAGGAGATATCCTAATTGATGGCGGTAATTCCCATTATAATGATACGAAAAGAAGGATGGATTCGCTTCTTAAAGATGGAATTCATTTTATTGGTACCGGAGTTTCTGGAGGAGAAAAAGGGGCATTGGAGGGGCCTTCTATTATGCCTTCAGGCGATTTTGAAGCTTATAAAAAGATTTCAAATTATTTAAATATAATAGCTGCAAAAGATAAAAACGGTGAAAGTTGCTGCACATATATAGGACCTGAAGGATCTGGCCATTTCATTAAAATGGTACATAATGGTATAGAATATGCTGAAATGCAGTTGATTGCAGAGACTTTCGCAATTTTAAGATACGGAAAAGGTTTAGAGCCAACAGAAATTTCAAGCCTATTTAAATCTTGGTCAAATGGAGAATTGAAGAGTTATTTGTTAGAAATTACTGCTGAAATTTTACTCAAAAAAGAAGGAGATCAAAATCTTATAGATTTAATTTTAGACAAAGCCGGCAATAAAGGTACAGGAAACTGGACAACTGTGGCCGGAACTGAATTAGGCATTCCGGTTACAATGATTACTTCTGCCCTTTTTGCAAGGTATTTATCAAGTATAAAAACTGATTTTATCGAGATAAATCATCATTCAGAAGTATCTTCAATTGATTTTAATGCAAATGAAAATGAAATAAAAGCGGCTTATCAATTAGCTAGAATTTTAAATCATCAGCAAGGCTTCAGTTTGATTAAAACCGCTTCGGATCATTTTAATTGGAATCTTAATCTTTCGGAGATAGCACGTATCTGGACAAATGGCTGTATAATTAGAAGTGTTTTGATGGAAAAATTGACAGAGACATTTAAAATAAGTACTGATATTTTTGAAAATATCGATTTCATAAAAGAAATGATTGGGAGTAAGGCTGCTCTTAAAAATGTTTGTAAAAGTTCTTTAGAAAAGGAATTACCTATACCAAGTCATTTGGCAGCAATAGATTACTTGAATGTTCTGAATAATAATTTTCCAACTGCAAATATTATTCAAGCGCAAAGAGATTTCTTTGGGGCTCATACTTACCAAAGAGTTGATGATAGTTCTGGTAAATTTTATCATACTGTTTGGGAATAAATTTTCAAATTTTTGGAATGTTATTTGCGTTAAGTAATTCAGAAATAATATAAATAAAAATGAATAATTTAAGAATAAGTAGTTTAATCCTTTTTTTTGGCGTTTTTTTATCTTTTTTAAGTGTAAAGTCTTATGCACAGAATAAAATAAATTGGCTATCCTTAGAACAAGCATACGCAAAAACAAAAATTGCTCCGAAGAAAGTCATAATAGATGTTTATACGGGTTGGTGTGGTTGGTGTAAAGTAATGGATAAAAATACTTTTACAAATGCAGCAGTAATTAAATATATAAATGAGAACTATTATGCCGTTAAATTAGATGCTGAAAGCACTAAAGATATTAAAATTGCGGATAAAATCTATAAATTCGACGAAACCAATAAGACTAATCAGGCTGCAATTGAACTTCTTCAAGGAAAAATGAGCTATCCAAGTATTGTATATTTAGACGAAAAATTTAATATGATTCAACCTTTGCCGGGATATATGGATGCCAAAGCTTTTCACCAAGTGATTACTTATATTGGAGATAATAACCATAAAAAAGAGGATTTTGAAAAATATAAGGCTGGTACCTATATGTCGAAATATAAAAGTTTGCCTTTATGATTTAAAATATAATGCAACCTTATGATAAAAAAAAGTTGATTTAGATTTCCTTTCTGAAATAGATATTAAAAGAATCACTTTTCAGAAGTGATTTTTTTAATTATCAAAAAATAATACTTAATCATATTTAATTTTCCTTCATCAAATTTCTGATATCATCAATCAAAAGCTCCATTTCTAGTGTCAAAGTCCCATTATAAATTCCTCTTATTCGCTTAGTTTTGTCTATCAATAAAAAATGTTCGGTATGCAAAAACTCCGTGCTATCTTTGCTAAAACCGATGTCTTCTTCTGCAAAATAAGATTGCCTTGCCAACTTGTAAATATCTCCTTTTGAACCTGTTAGAAAGTGCCAGTTGGGGTTGGTAATTCCATTTTTATGTTTAAAATTTTTAAGGATCTTCGGACTATCTATCCATGGAGTAACAGTAAAAGATAGAAGTGCGAAGTCTTTTTCTGATTCAAGCCTATCGCTAACGATTTTCATGTTGCGAGTCATTGTTGGGCAAATACTACCGCAAGAAGTAAAAATAAAATTGGCAACGTATATTTTCCCTGCAGTTTCTTTTTCAGAAATCAAAATACTATCTTGATTTAAAAAGGTGAAATTTTCAATTACATGAGGAATTTTACTTGAAACTTTAGAAGAATTATTAATAAATATTGGAGTGAACTCTGGATCGTTGTAATAAGGTAAAGCAAAGTCTTTTGCTTTTTTTTCATTACAGCTTGAGAACAAGAAATTACTTAACAACAAAAATACTATCCGATACATTTTTACAGTTTTTAGTCCCTAATAATCCAAATCTTTTTCCATTCCTTATAAAATAATTTGCTCTAATTTTACCGTTTTCGTACCACATTTTTTGAGGTCCTTCTTCTTGACCATTCATATAATTACTTAAGTGATACAACTTTCCGTTAGAGGCCCACCCCCTCATTTCACCTTCATAAGCATCATTTTTGGCTGTAAAAATGAACTTCATTTTTCCATTTTCCCAATATGCAATATGTTTTCCATTCTTTTTTCCATTTTTATACTGCCTTTCTTCCATTAAAATTTTATTTTCATACCATTTTCTAGAAATTCCATTCAATAGGCCATCTAAATAGCCTTCTACTAGCAAAGTGTCTTTTGAATAGGGATTTAATTCATATAAAAACCCGGAAAATTTTTTACTTTTGAAATAAACAGTATCTCCTGAAATTTTTAAATCTTTCGAAGATTTTAATTCAAAGACTTTTGGAGTTATTAATTGATTTGAAGTAT
>JANNWE010000467.1:0-4539 GCA_031414675.1 Cytophagaceae bacterium | reverse complement strand
GCCGATTAGAATCTATTGAAATAACTGTTTAATCTTTTCTTCGGAATAACCGGCACTGGTTGTCATTCCTTTCCCTCCTATTCCTGTTCTAATACTTATATTTTCTGAAATAGTATATTCAAAAATACCTTTAGGATGTTGTGCATAATAGCCAGCCCAGCATTGTCCATATTCATTATCTTCAATACCTACAATTCGCTTAGCTTCTACTTTCATTAAAGTATTTATGTGTTCTTGAATACCAAGTCCCAAACTCTCAATTTCTTCTACTTGGGCATATTCGTGAGAATCGCCCACAATAATACTTCCATCGGGCAGCTGCTTAAAGAGTATGTGAATGCCGTATTTTTTTAGTTCAATTAAATGATTAGGTGTTTCCATTTTTTTAAAAGAAAGACATTGTTCAAATGATTCGTAACGGCGAATGGAAAGACCCGTAAGTATGTTAGATTTTAAATTAAATCGCTTTAAGGGTATTGTTTTCATCATTTGTAATTTACTTAATATCAGTCCACTACTCTTGTAAACTTCAGGAAAAAGCAAATTAAAAACATACCCACTACAAACTATTACTTTTTCTGCATAAAAAATTTCCTTAGCAGAGGTCTCTACTTTTACTTCGTTTGAAATTTCTTCTATATTTACCACAGCCCTTCTATTAAAATAGTGAACTCCAAGTTTTTCTTTACAAAAGTCAATGAGCTTATAAATAAATTCTGATGAATTAACGCTGTATTCTTTAGGATAAAATAGCGCTCCTCTTATATAGTCAGAATTTAAATCTGGAAATTTTTGGACCACAGAACGTTTATCTAAAAATTGACAATCATAATTAGACGATGTATGAATCTGTTCTAATTCTTGAATCAAAGTTAGTTCATCGTCATCACTAGCAATGTAAACACTTCCGTTTTTTACTAGTGTAAAATCTGCTAAGTTCTTAAGTTCATCATAAATTTCCAAACTTCTAGTTCCATATTGTAACCATTCGGCATCTAAACCTGAAGGCACTATTTGTCCAAAATTTTGAATTGTACTTCCTACGGGTTTATTATCTTTTTCAAGCAAGAGTACTTTTTTGCCCAATTTTGCGGCATGATAGGCGTGAAATGTACCCATTATTCCTGCACCTACTACTATTAAATCGTACTTCATAAATTTTCAATTATAGATTTCAGTTCTGAGAGGTTAGCTAATAGGCCATCGTTTTTTTCAACTTCGAGCTGTTCTCTTGTATGAGTTCCATTAGTCATTCCTAAACTCAATAATACATTGGCATTGTATCCAAATCGTAAATCCACTGGGGTATCCCCAATGTTAATTACCGTTTTTGAATTTGTAATACCAAATTTGTGCATCGATTTATTTATCATTTCTGGATGAGGCCTTCCCAAACCAGTTTCAGTGGGAGTAATAGAAAAATCAATGATGCCATTTCCGCTCGCATTATAATACTCTTTGTCTAATCCAGTAAGCCATCCTAATTTTCCTAAAATAATATCGGCAACTTTTCTATAAAACCCAGTAGTTAAAGCAATTTTTATTTCCTTACTTCTTAACCATTCAAAAGTTTCTAAACAATAGTCCGTTGGAAAAATGGGTTGGTATTCATAATGGCTTTCCAGTATTTTACAAAACAGGGAATAGGATTGATCTATTTTTTTTAACAAATCCTCTGGATTATTTCTAATAATCTCAGTCCAAAGTAAGGTAAATACTTCTCTTTTTGCATACCCTTGCAAAGCTAAAATACGTTCCTCACTTACTTCCAAACCAGAAAGTACACATGCTTTAGTAAAGCAATTTTCGACTTCTTTTTCATCTTTTATAGTAGTGCCTGCCATGTCAAACACCACTAATGATACTTTCTTCATCCGTTTTTTTTAAACAAAACTACAGTACAACAAAGCATAAGAAGTTAAGAGAATATTAAATTATTAGAAACTGGTATAAAAACTCTTGATTTTATAGGTTGGTGTGAAAACGCTGTAAACTTACGAAAATAGCCCCTGAATGGTCCAAAAAAGTCATTTACTAGATTAATTCTATGAAATTATATCGCAAACCAACAAACTCATAACGTTTACTTAACGATTTGGTGATGTAGGCTTCCGACTTTTGCAAAAAAAACCAATGAAAAGACGTGGTCTTTTAAAAAGCATCGGAATCTTATCTGCTGGTGTAGCTTTTTCTGAGAATTTGTATGCACAAAAAGCTCTTTCAAATAAGTCTATTCGTATTGCCCATATTACCGATACGCATATTCAGCCCCACATTGGAGCTGCCAAAGGTTTTGAAAAATGTTTGCATCATATACAATCATTAGAAAACCCATGTGATTTCATAATAAATGGAGGCGATGCCATAATGGGAATGCACGGTGCCTCTGAAAATAGTATTGGCAAACAGTGGGAGCTCTATAATGATATATTAAAAAGTGAAAACACACTACCGATTTATAACTGCCTAGGTAATCATGATATTTACCGAAAAAACAAAAGTATTCAAAGTTTCAAAGATGGCAAAAAAGACGCTTTAGACCAAATAGCGCTTGCTAAATCCTATTATGCTTTTGAAGCTAAAAATTGGAAAATCATAGTATTGGATAGCATTCAACCTACAGCAGAAGAAAAAGGCTATCAAGGCAAAATAAATGAAGAGCAGCTAAATTGGCTAAAAAATGAACTAATAATCACTCCCAAAAACAAATCCATTTTAATTGTTTCTCATATTCCTATTTTATCTGCTTGCGTTTTTTTAGATGGTAAAAATTTCAAAAATGGCGAGTGGCGTGTGCCCGAAACCTGGATGCATGGTGACGCAGAGGATTTAGTGGAACTTTTTGCTAAATATCCAAATATAAAACTTGCCATTAGTGGACACATTCACCTAAATGATCGGATAGAATATAACCAAGTTACGTATTGCTGCAACGGTGCGGTAAGTGGAAACTGGTGGATGGGCAGCTATAAACAAACAAAGCCTGGGTATGCTGTCATAGATTTGTTTGAAGATGGAACTTTTAAGAATAAATATGTAACGTATTCATAAAAAGAGAAGTAAATTTAAAAATTCAACCTTGTCAAATGAAATACTTTTTTATTGCTTTTATTCTTTTCATCCGTTTTAATTCTTTTTCTCAAAAAACAGAAAATGTATTCTTAATTACCACAGATGGCCTTAGATGGCAAGAAATATTTAAGGGTGCAGATTCTGCATTGATTTTCAATAAAACTTTTACTCTAGATTCTGAGCAAGTTTTTAAAAAATTTTGGCAAAAAGAACCTGGAAAAAGGAGAGAAATTCTTTTCCCTTTTTTATGGAACACCGTAGCAAAGCAAGGCCAAATTTATGGAAACCGAACAAAAGAAAACTATATGGATGTGGACAACAACTATAGGTTTTCATATCCCGGCTATAATGAACTTTTAACAGGCTATGCAGATGAAAAAATAAATTCAAATGATAAAAATTACAATGAAAATGTGACGGTATTGGAATTTTTTAACAATAAACCCAAATTTAAAAACAAAGTGGCCGCTTTTAGTACATGGGATGTATTTCCTTATATAATTAATGATAAAAGAAGTGGTATCTATGTAAATTCAGGTCATGAATTAATAAAAGGAAAATTAAGCCCCAAACAAGAATTATTAAACCAAATTCAGCAATTAGCTCCACCAGCAAAAGCGGAAAGACACGATTTTATCACCTACTTTTTAGCTAAAGAATATGTCGAAATAAACAAGCCAAAAATCCTTTTTCTTTCGTTTGATGACACGGATGGATATGCCCATGCGGCAAATTATGAAGCCTATTTAAATTCAGCTCATGCTTTTGATAATTATTTAAAAGATTTATGGGCATACTGTCAAAGTCAAGCTTTTTACAAAGACAAAACAACGTTTATAATAACTACCGATCATGGACGTGGGGACAAAGTGAAACAGGAATGGACTAGTCACGGACAGCGTATAAGAGATGCTTCCCAGATTTGGATGGCGGTGATTGGCCCCGACACCCCTTTCATGGGGGAAGTGGAAGTAAAACAAAATCTTTTTCAAAATCAAATTGCCCAAACCATTTGTTCATTGTTGGGCTATACATTTACAAACAAAAATACCATAGGAGAGGCTATTCAATCAGTAAAAAAATAGGCTGTAAAAATTAAAATTACTCAACCCTAGCATATACAATAATTTGTTAAAAAAAATCCGAAAGGCTTAGAGTTTTACTTTAAGCCTTTTTTTTATTAACAAAACATTAAATAAATGAGCCTTATGTTACTAATTCATTAAGTTCTTGTTTGGCAATATTGAGTTAATATTCAAATGCAATTTTTGCACCGTTGAAAATAATTATACTTAAACTAACAAAATCTTTTCATGAAAAAACAATTACTGTTTCTTTTCAGTAAGACGCTAATTTCTTATTTCTTACTGCATGTTGCCTGCCTAACTTCTTTTGCTCAAGTACCAATTTCAGGTACAGTAAAAGACACTAAAAAACAAACTATTCCAGGAGTTAGTATCATTTTAA
>JANNWE010000466.1:0-1892 GCA_031414675.1 Cytophagaceae bacterium | reverse complement strand
GACGTTGGAGGCAGAGTTGCTACGTTTGAAAACCGATCAGGTACAAGCAATGGCCAACACTTCTTTGGCAAAACTTAGCCTCAAGAGACTTATTGGATTACCCATAAAAATCAATTTAGAATTGACAAATAGAGGTGTTTTACTCGAAGTAAAATCGTTAAGTACTCCTATGGAAATAATCTTGGAAGATGCCATTTCTATTCTTCCAGAATTTGAAAATCTAAAATATCAGAAAATCATAAAGACCAAAGAATCAGAAATACTATTGGCTCAAAAATGGCCTACCTTCATAGCCTTTAGTAATATAGGCACAACGTATTCGAGTGCGGCTAGGCGTATTGAAAACAAGGAACTTGTAAAAATAAATTACCCCAAACAGTTTGGAGATAACCTTAACATGAATGTGGGATTTTCAGTGCGTATTCCACTTTTTAATGCTTCAAATTATGATCTAAAAAACCAAAAAAAACAAATAGAGCTTAAAAGTATAAATATACAATCAGAAGCCAAGAAATTAGAAATTAGAGGAATTGTAGAGGACTCTTTTACTCGGCTAGAGACAATAGTAAATAGAGAAAAAATACTAAAGGAGAGAATCGCCTCATTGGAAACGGTAGAAAAAATTAATCAGAATGGTTTTCAAGAAGGAAGAGTAGAGTTTTCGGAATATTTACAAAGTAAAAGGGATTTGGAGCAGGCGAAGTTGCAAATAAATATCCTTAAGTATCAATACTTTGTTTTAATGAAACAATTAGAATTTTACAGAACAGGTACTTGGCTATGAAAGTTAAACAACACGACTTCAGAGATTGTGGGGCGGCTTGTTTAGCATCTGTGGCGGGCCATTATAAACTTAAAATACCTATAGCTCGTATTAGGCAGTTTGCGGGTACTGACAAGAAAGGCACCAATGTTCTGGGTATGATTGAAGCCGCCCAAAAATTAGGTTTTCAAGCCAAAGGCGTACGAGGTGTGCCCGAAAGCTTAGATAAAATTCCTAAGCCAGCCATTGCTCATATCATCATTAAACGCGAAATGGACATGGCCGTCTTAAATGGTCAGCCAATTGAACTCCACCATTATGTAGTAATCTATCAAGTGACAGCCACCCATATCACAATGATGGATCCAGGGGATGGCAAAATGCAAAAAAAAACACGGGAGGAATTTCAAAAAGAATGGTCGGGTGTATTGATATTGCTTTTGCCTGATAATGAGTTTAAGGCGGGGAATGAGAAAATTTCGGTTTTGAATAGATTTTGGAATTTACTAAGGCCACATTCGACGGTTATGATTCAAGCTTTTGTGGGTGCGGCAATCTATACAATATTGGGCTTGTCCACTTCTATATACATTCAAAAAATCACCGACCATGTCATAGTGGGTCAGAACAGAAATCTGCTGAATCTACTAAGCGTGGTTATGATTATCATCTTGATACTTCAAGTTTTTATAGGTTCTGCCAAAAACATATTTGCCTTGAAAACGGGCCAACAGATAGATGCACAGCTCATTTTGGGTTATTACAAACATCTATTGAAGTTACCCCAACAGTTTTTTGATACCATGCGGGTAGGGGAAATCATTTCTAGAGTAAACGACGCCGTAAAAATCAGAGTATTTATCAATGATGTGGTTATTGGTTTGGTGGTCAATGTGTTTATTGTGTTTTTTTCGTTTGCCCTAATGTTTACCTACAACTGGAAGTTGGCTTTGATGGTTTTGGTCATCATCCCATTTTATTTGTTGATATTTTTCATAACCAATCGCATCAACAAAAAACTGCAAAGAAAACTAATGGAAAATTCAGCCGATTTGGAGTCTCAATTGGTAGAATCTCTTAATGCCGCCGCTACTATCAAACGCTTTGGATTGGAAAATTATTCCAATCT
>JANNWE010000465.1:0-3087 GCA_031414675.1 Cytophagaceae bacterium | reverse complement strand
AGCAGAATCTCTCAAAAAAGACTTTGCAACTTTCGGTGTGTAGATTGTAGATTGGTTTATAAGTATTAAAGTGATTGTTGATTTGCCTTTAGTTTTCTCAGTTTTTTATCAAAAAAACAATTTTTAAAAATGAAAAAAACATTATTATTCCTTACTCTTAGCCTCATGGCAAGTCTTGTTTTTGCCCAGCAAAAACTGTCCGGTGACGTTTTAGAAAGCATTCAAAAACGCATCGAATATGCCCACTACATAACTCGGCGAATGGCCATACTCGATGCGCTTTTGAATGCTTTCTGAAACGTCATCGGACAGTTTTTGCTGGGCAAAAACAAGATTTGCCAAGAGGCTAAGAGTAAGGAATAATATTGTTTTTTTCATATTTAAATATTGTTTTTTTATAAAAAAATAGAGGGAATAATGTGTTTGGCTCCACTAAAGAGTTTGCATGACTAAGGGACTACAAAACAAATAAAATCATTTTAAATACTTTATAAACCAATCTACAATCTCTACTGTGGAGGTTATTCTGTTTTTTGTTTTTCGCCAACCATGCCCTTCATCGGGAAAAAGTGTATAATGAACCGGGATATTGTTCTTTTTTAAAGCATCTACCACTTGCTCGGCTTCAATTACAGGCACATTGGTGTCGTTGGCACCATGTTGCACCAATAATGGGGTTTTGATTAACGCTGCTTTATGTATTGGCGAAAGCTGTTTTAACATTTCTGCCTCAGTTTCGGGGTCTCCATATTCAATTTTGGAAATAGCGGCCATCCATGGTTCTGTTTTTTTAAAGAACGTTTCAAAATTTACTACACCAAATAAATTAGCACCTGCAGCAAACATATCTGGGTATTCTGTAACGCCCGCCATAACCATATAGCCACCATAAGAGCCGCCCATTATGCCCAAAGCTCCTTTTTTTGATGTGCCAGAGCTAATTAAATAATCATAACAGGCTTTGATATCTTTTACGCCGTCTACCCGTAATGGGCCGTTATCAAGGTTTACAAACTTTTTCCCAAAACCCGATGAACCTCTAACATTTGGAAGGAAAAATGCAATGCCAGAATTGCAAAGTGCTTGTGCAGTAGGGTTTAGGTTTGGAACAGACTGTCCCTCAGGACCACCATGAAAACTCATCACAGTAGGAAAAGGTGCCGTTCCTTGCTTTGGTTTATACAGCCAGCCACTTAGCATTAACCCGTCAAAAGAGGTAAATGTGACTAGTTCTGGTGCCACAAACGAGCGTAGTTGCACACCTGCGTGGGGGCTATCAGTAACTTTTTTAAACTGCTTATTGAGAAGGGAATAGGTCCAAATATTAGTAGCTGCTTTTGAGCCACTCCCAGTAAAAACAATATTTTTATCGTCGGGTGAGAATGAAACGCCACCGACCAGTTCAAATGGCAATGCCAGTTGGCTTATTTCTTTTTTAGCTTTTAAATCATAAAGTGTTACAATACTTTTGCCACTTTCATTCCATAGGAGTACTGCCATGGAACTAGCGTTATTCAGTACAATTCCAGCTAATTCACCGGTGTTTTTTTCGGATAGAATTTTTATTTCACCCTTCTGCAAAGTGCCAAAAGCGATAAGATCTCTTTCCTTATTAGATCCAAGATAGACCACCCCTGATTTAGTTAATTTACCAAAGAATGTTCCCGGCCCTTTATGTGTAGTTAGTAGCGTTTCTTGTTTGGTTTGTAAATCGTAGAGGTACAAATCGTTACTTCCCCTGCTTGCTAGTTTCGTGATTAAAACCTTATTATTATCACCTGAAAAATCGACTATGCCACCAGTGCCACTACTTTTAAGTAAGAGACTATACTTATCTTTTGCTACATCATAAATAAAGAAATCAACCCCAGTACTGTTCTGTTCGTTTGACCCAAAGCTTAATAATGCTCCATCAGAACTCCATACGCCGAAAAAGTTATTTGTGTTTCCCCCTTTTGTAATTTGGTTTATTTCAGTTCCATCACTTTTCATAATATATATCTGCGTATTTAATCCACCACCCGGAGCTAGTTGAAAGGCGATTAAATCGGCTTTGGGAGAGGCCGCCATGGCCGTCACTGGGTCCGAAAACGCAGTCAACTGTACTGGCCAGCCACCTGACGCAGGGATTTTCCATATTTGTGGAGAGCCACTCATGTTAGAAATAAAAATAATTTCTTTTCCATTGGCTGAATAATCTGCCGATCCACAAGAGCCAATGTTGGCTAAAGCAATAATTTGGTCCCTTAATTTTTCAGAGCCTGCCTGCGAAAAACAGGGGGCACAAATTAATAATGATACAAAACCAAGTACCAACAGCAAGAATAATTTGTTTTTTTTCATATTTAAAAATTGTTTTATTGATTAAAAAAATAGAGAAAATTGGTAGGAGAAAGCAACTTGCTTTTTCCTAAACTTCAAATGAAGTAACCTGTCGCAATTGACATCAAATCCTATATTCTCTCTTTTTGTATTTCAATCCAAATAAATATCTGATCTACACCAATAAGGTGTTGAAAACTGATTTTTTTAATCACTTTCTCTTATAAACTGGGATATTTTCGATTCTTTAAAATCAAATCAACTTTCTAAAGTGCAATATAATATTCGGCTTTTAATTTTTGCAAATATTTTGCCTTCTTATTGCAAAAGCTAAGCATTTGTGAGTTTGGGCTTTTCACATCTGCTAAAAGCTTCCTCTTCCCCTTCATTCGTTATAAATTTGAGGCTTTTACAGTTTGTGTAGTTTTGATTAAAAATGAGAGTTACAGATCCATTCAGAGTTGAAAAGCTGGAATCTGATAAAGGTGTGAGTTTAATATGATTTTACCAAAATAAAAAGAAAACCATCTCGAACTAGTAGCCATGTAGTAAAGAAGTGGGGTAGTTTTGACCAAAGAGTAACTCAAAACAATGCATAGCCTAGTGAATTTTAATTCCGAAAACTTTTAGTGTACCCAACTGAAAACCAAAAATGTATGGAAAATGGTAGAATTCCAAACTGTTAACTATCGGAATGCTCTGAGGAGATTTTTTATCTCATTGAGCCTAAAATAGCAATAGAAGTAGAAAATCGATATGTAACAC
>JANNWE010000464.1:0-2390 GCA_031414675.1 Cytophagaceae bacterium | reverse complement strand
ATCTCTGGTCAATTTACTATTCTGAGCTTCATCTGCTTTTGATAGATCTAAACCTAAGTGTTTGGCTAAAAAATCATACGCTGCTTTTCTTTTTGAGGGTCCATAATCATGCTTTTCATTAGGTAAATGTACATTTTCTACATTTTCGGCTGCATTAAAGAATCCATAAATTCTTTGTATATGCGGAAACTCTAATTCTGGATTGTTTTTTGTCCAATCGTCACCATCTGAAACCAAGAGTAGGGGTTTTGGTGCTATGCAAGCAGCAATCTCCACATTGGTGGTTGCATGATTTGGTCTTACATGAATTGGCATACCACTTTCACACACACAGCCCCCAAAAAAATAGCCTGAAACCATTACCACGGGTGCAGAAACTTTAACTCTTTGATCAATTGCCGCCAATAAAAAAGTTTGTGTTCCGCCTCCCGATTCGCCCGAAACAGCAATGCGTTTTGTATCAACTTCTGGCATTTGAACCATAAAATCTAAGGCTCTTAGGCTATTTATTAGTTGAAGCTTAAGAGCCTTTGAAATAGTATGGTCGCATTGTTTCATATCACCATGACCAATCATATCATAGGCAAAAACTATTGCCCCCATTCTAGCCATAGTGGCACATCGTTGCTGTGTGGCATCTCCAAACCGTAAATCTGGTCCATGCCCATGAGGAGCTAAAACCGCTGGATTCTTTCCATTTAATTGTATAGGTTTGTATAAATTGCCTGATACATAAATACCAGAAACACTTTCAAAAAATACATTTTCTACCGTATATCCATTTAAGATTTTCTTACTGTGAATGGTGGCAATAACCTTTTCTCCTGCTTTAAATTTAGAAATTTCAGCTCCATCTAAAATTCCTTGCTTTAGTATTTTCGCTCTTTTTTTCCATTCTTTTTTATTGCTATACAACTCGGATAATTGTTGATGCTCTTTAACAGCCTGTTCATAATTGAAGTAATTTCTTTGTCTAAGATTTGGCTTTTCAGTATTTGGCTGAGCATATATCAGATTACAACTCGAAAAAAATACGAAAAGAAAAACAGGTAGTTTGAAGGTTTTCATAATTACTAATTTATATGCTTTAATTAAAATAAAACGATTAAAAAGGGTTTGAATAAATGGATAACACAAAAAATCTATGCTTTGCAAAAAATCATTCGAATAAATTTAATTGATATTTTTCTCCCAATTTATTCAGTTCATTTATTAATTCATTTGAAATCTCAAGTCCATTTTTTAGTTGTTTTTGTTTTAGTTCTAAACCTCTTTCTCCTGGCATTCTTATTTTTTTGTCTTTATCAATTAGTTTTGAATTTATAGATGCATTTCTAAAGCATTCCATTTCTCTTAAAAAATAACTCTCTCCACTAAATTTTTCAGGATCAATGACCTGCAAAAACACCGATGCGCCCCAACGTGTAGGCTCATCTGACCTACCATACCCCCCCAAAGCATTGGTCATTGCTTCTATCATTATTCCGAGCGCAAATCCTTTATAGCCCAAGTCTAGTCCGCCCAATGGCAAAAGTGAGGCTGGTGGGTCTTGAAAAAACAAGGAAGGATCATTTGTGGCATTTCCATTTTTATCCAATAACCAATCTCCGCCTAAAACCTCTTTATTTTTAGCAGCCCTAGCCACTACCGCATTGGCGGTGGTAGACATGCTTACATCCAATAATATAGGAATGCTGTTGGTAGGAATACCCAATGCAATTGGGTTTGGTGAATATACCCCCTCTAAACCTCCAAAAGGGGCTACGGTTTTATTTCTTGGATCAGAGCATGCCAGGGTTATCATTAATTTCTTATCAGTAACCGCTTCCAAATAGGCAGCTAAGCAACCAATATGATGTGATTTTTGAATTACTATGGTGCCAATACCTTCATTCTTCGCGATACCAGCCGCCACTTCAATAGCCTCTTCCACTAACCATGTTCCTGGCTGGTAATTGCCGTTCCAAAGCTGGGTAGTACTGGTAAAATTTAAAACTTCGTACTCTTTTTGAGATTCCATTCCACCTTTTTCTAATTCCTCAAAATAGTTCTTCACTAAAGCAAGTCCATGCGTTCTATGCCCCAATAAGTCGGCTTCAACAAGTATTCTAGCTATGGATTCCGCTTTAAGTCGCGCCAATCCGCCTTTTTCAAAAAGCTGTGTTATAAATTTAATAACTTTCGAAACTTTTACATTTCTGGTTTTATCTAGCATTTAAATTTAGTTTAGGGTTTTTATAATTTACTTAGTGGCAAAACCTGAATTTCGGATTTTTTCAAAAAATAATAGGCGCGGGGTTGTGAGTTGATTATCGCACCAGCGGCGAGGCCACCCAGCAAACCACCGACAACACCGCCAGCGATGGCATCGCCCGTGTTGTTGCGGCGGG
>JANNWE010000463.1:0-5426 GCA_031414675.1 Cytophagaceae bacterium | reverse complement strand
TTTCTATTGTATTTTTTATTATAAATCTTGAAAAAGTGCTCTGCTAATAGCAAAACATCGTCTTCTCTTTCTCTAAGCGGGGGCAAGTGAATTTCAATAGTATTTATCCTGAATAGCAAATCTTGGCGAAATGTTTTTTGGTCCACTCTTTCATAAATAGCTTCATTAGTAGCCGAAATTAAACGAGCATCAAAAGACAAAGGCTTATTTGACCCCACTTTTGTCACTTGCCTATTTTGTAATACAGAAAGCAATTTTGATTGAAGTCCCAAAGGAATATTACCAATTTCATCCAAAAATATGGTGCCACCATTAGCTTCTTGAAAACGCCCGGCTCGGTCTTCTCGAGCATCTGTAAAAGCTCCTTTAACATGTCCAAAAAGTTCGCTTTCGAAAAGCGATTCACTAATTGAACCCAAATCTGAATGAACAAAGGGCTTATCTTTTCTTTTCGAAAAAAAATGCAACTGCTTGGCAATTAAGTCTTTCCCAGTCCCGTTTTCGCCTAATATAAGCACATTGGCATCTGTTGGTGCTACTTGTTTAATGGTATCAAAAACCTTTTGCATCACTAGGCTATCTCCTATTACTTCCCCTCCTAGTCCCGCTTCTTTTACTGACTTTTCAGTGTCTTGCATAACCAATGAACCCGACAGTGTTTCTAAAAGCCTGTCGTTAACCCAGGGTTTTAATATAAAATCTGCAGCTCCATTTTTTATTGCTCTTACGGCCATTTCAATGTCGCCATAAGCTGTAAAAAGTATAACTTTTTGTTTTTTGTTTTTATCCAAAATAAAGTCCAACCAATAAAATCCTTCATCACCCGTGTTTACATCCCGACTAAAATTCATGTCGAGCAAAATCAAATCGTACGTATAATTGTTTAATAAAAACGGTATTTTAGCTGGATTTTTTTCTATCTCCACTTTCTTAAAATGCCTTTTGAGTAATAGCTTCGCAGCATTTAAAATATCTGCGTCGTCATCAATAATTAAAATACTATTCTCTTCCATTCCCCTTTTGGATTTATCAAAAAACTAATTTAGGACATTTTTTTTACTAAAATCAATAAATTATATTATTCAATCCATCCATCTTTAAGTTTAACAATTCTATTTCCATAAGTAGCATTTATGTCAGAATGTGTTACTTGGATTATAGTGACTCCATCTTTCTTATTTAATTCTGAAAATATTTCCATTATATATTTGGCTTGATCTGAATGCAAATTTCCGGTGGGCTCATCCGCCAAAATAATTTTGGGTTCCGTCACTAAAGCGCGGGCTATGCCAACCAGTTGTTGTTGACCACCCGAAAGCTGGCTTGGGAAAAGATCTTTTTTTGCCACCATTTGAAAACGATCTAAAATATCAGCAACTCTGCTTTTTCGCTCTGCAGAAGCCATATTTCTGTACAATAAGGGTGTTTCGATGTTTTCATACACCGTGAGTTCGTCAATTAAATGATAGGCTTGAAACACAAAACCCAAGGTACTGCGATTTATTTCATTGCGTTTTTTTTCACTTAATGATTTTATATCTTGTCCCAATAGTTCATAGCTCCCTTCAGACGGCTCTTCCATCAAACCCAATATGTGTAAAAGAGTTGATTTGCCAGAACCAGAAGGCCCCATTATAGAAACAAATTCCCCTTCTTTAATTTCAAGATTTATGTTTTTAAGCACAAAAGATTTCCCAAAGCCTAATGGGTAAAATTTGCCAAGATTTTTTAAAGCAATCATACATTAAATGAAAAAAGTTTAGAATATCAAAATGAATATTTCTATTCTAGGCTCAATCTAAAACTATGCCATGCTTATTAATGTACTTATTGTCAATAGTTTAACAAAAAAATTGTGCTCTATTTTGTCCGCAAACGGACATTTGTGTTCGATAGTAAGATAAAGTTATTCTTTCTTTTATTTCCTTACAATTATCCCAAGATAAACGCTAATTAGCCAATAACCAACCCGTTACACTTAATCTTTCTGCAAAAGTCTCTTTTACTTCATGCTCTAATAGATCACTTTTGAAACAAACCAAACGCCCAGCTAGGGGCTCAATTTCTATTGCTTTTTCAATTCCATTTTCCTGAATATAGATAATCAGTTTGCCTCCATCTGAAGACACCCAACCTGAATTTAAATAATAAATTACAGACAAGATTCTACCTTTTTGAGACTGAAAGGAATCTTTATGGCGGCGATAAAATTTTCCTTCCGGGTATTTGGCAAAATGAATTTCCGTTTCGTTTATCCCCAAATAGCAGGTTTTATTGAGGTAATTTACAAACAACTGGTTTTTATCTAAAAGCATTTTTTCTGCAGGGTCGCTTGAATTAGATTCCAACCACAAAATTTCATCTCCTCTAATTAAGCTCGCATTGTGTGATTCACTAAGTTTTCCAATATTCGCTTTTTTAAATTCTCCGGCTTCAAAGCGATTTGAAAATCTATTTTTAAGAAGTTCAACTTCTTGCTTTGATAAAAAATCATCACAAATGGCATAGCTATTGGAAACAATTCCATCAATAAGTTGTTCAAACTTACTTTCTTGATTCGACATATTAAACCCTAAAAACCTTGTATTTCTTGCAGATTCACAAGGTTTTTTGGGTTTGTGGTATAAAGATAGAATAATGTTTTGTAGCTAAACTACGTTTGAATAGAAACTAAATGGTATTGGAAAAAATTAAAGCCTATACTTTCAAACAGAGCAGTCCAAATTTCTTAAATTGATTTTTATATTTACAAAAAAATTCTACCCTTTTAATGAAAAAATTCATCCTCTTTTTTCTCCTTTCTCAGGCCAGTTTTGGTCAACATTTGGTAAAAGACCTAATTAAAGATTATAAAACATGGAAACAAAAACTATGGAGCACCGAGCAGATTTTTAAGTATAATGGTTTTGGATTAGTGCAACAAAACCTCCAACAACAAAGCTTTTCCCAAAATCTATTTACAGGCTATGGATTTGCCGCTTTGGGCAACAAAGTAATAGATAGACCAAAATATGAATTGGGAGTGGAACGCTACTTAGGGCTTTTGCCTTTATTCCAATCAGAAAACGGTACGGCAAATTCTTATTCTTTAAATACCCTATTGGCAAGGCATTATCTAAGAAAAGTGAATAATAAAATTTCTCTGGGGGCTCAAGTCGCATTCAGTTTCTCTGGAAGGTTTGGTCCCGAATACGACAACAACAGTTTCGCAGCAGAAGCATTTACGAGCTTAAAGCCTAAAATAAGATACAAAACTGATTTTCGATTTTTAAAAAGAAGCTATGGTTTGGATTATAGTTTATCTGCAGCAGTGGGCAGCATCGGTTTTTGGACGCCGACCTTCACTTCAAATTTTACAAACAATAAAATCGGAATTTTTCTACCTAATTCCTATAATGCAATTGATAGTCGGGTATTTTTACGCTTTCCAAATAAAAAACGAATACAAAGCATTAGCCCCTTGCTGGGTTATGGCTGGAATCTACAAACGTTGACTCCTTCAAAATATCCAAACGTAACCAACGGCACCCACACCATTTATATAATTGCTAATCTTCATAAAATTAAGTAAGTATGAAAAAATATCTAATTTTAGTCGTCGTCGTATTTCTATCGTCATGCGAACAGCTCTTTATGAAACCACAGCCAGAAAACACCCCACAGTCTGTTTTTGAACAAGTGTGGACTTTTGTAAATGAAAAATATGCTTTTTTTGAATACAAAAATGTAGACTGGGATGCTATGAAAATAAAATATGGGTCCAAAATAAAAGAAAACATGACCGATGAGGACTTGTTTCAGGTGTGTTATGATATGTTGTATGAATTGAAAGACGAGCATACCAATCTTATTTCTAAATTTAATATTTCTAGAAATCCCGAAGTATTTTTAGATTATCCAGAGAATTTTTCGGGAGATTTATTGCAAAGAAATTACTTTAAAGGACGCACCCTGATTGTATCGCCCTTCTCTTATTTTGATTTTGGAGATATCGCCTATTTTAGCTACCGCTCTTTTAGCGATAGTTTTACAGACGATGCCCTAGACTATATTTTAGAAAAAGCAAAAACAAAAAGCGGCTTAATTTTAGATATTAGAGAAAACGGCGGAGGGTCTGTGGCAAACATTGATAAACTGGCCAGTAGATTTATTAGTGATACCACATTGCTCGGAAAAGAATTTCATAAAAACGGACCTAAAAAAGATGATTTTAAAGAAGAAAAGTATGAAATATATCCCGCTAAAGAAGGAGTCGCCTATTTAGACAAGCCTATAATACTTCTTACCAACCGCGGCTGCTACAGTGCCACCAATATGTTTGCGGCTTTTATGAAAGGCCTTAAAAATGTGACTTTGGTAGGTGGAAAAACAGGCGGAGGTGGCGGTTTGCCCACTGCGACAGAACTGAGTAACGGCTGGATTTTACGAGTTTCAGGCTCAAAGACTTTTGACAGAAACGGCCTAAATATTGAGAATGGCATAGAGCCCAATATAAATATAAACATGAGCAAAGCCGACATGGACAAAGGCAAAGACTCTATTTTGGAGGAAGGATTTAGGCAGATTAGGAAACGTTGAGTAAAAACCCCTCCACTTGCATTAATACATTTTCTGATCTATGATTAGCAAGAGTAAAACTTTTTGTGACATTATTTTGAATTAATAATGTCCCAAAAAATAATTTAGGTTAAGACAACTAATCGAATAAAATAATTTATCTAATATTTGTTAAATGCAAGTCTTAATCTCTGCTTTAAAAACACTGCCAGTTTGGGCATTAAATGTTCCCTGTAATGAAATACTTTTTCCTGCTTCATAATTAACCCTTGCCCCCAGCGGAATTATTTGGGTGGAAGAAATCGTTTGTACAGCTCTTTGATCACTACTTGTTGCGGTTCCGCTTAAAGGTAAAACGTTTGGAATAATAACTACAGCTGCACTACCCTGAGTGCCCCAACCGCAAACATTGTATGCCCTAAAATAATATGTACCCGTTGAACTTACCGTTTGACTGGATGATGGAGTAGCCCCCGATGAGCCTCCATCAGTTGTTCCTTGCCAGTAAATGGTACCACCGTTACCGCCGCTAGCTACAATGGTCTTACTTAGACAGAATGTTCCTGCCCCAGTAACTGTTACAGGGGTTGGCAAACCATTGATAATTGTTACTGTAGCACTTCCCTGAGTGCCCCAACCACAACCATTGTTTGCTCTAAAATAATAGACGCCTGATGAACTTACTGGCTGACTTGCAGAGGCTGTGTTGGTTAACATTCCGCCATTTGTAGTTCCTTGCCAGTATATTGTACCGCCAGTACCACCAGTTGCCGATAGGGTAGCTGTATTGCAATATTCACCTCCGCCACTGACACTTACAGCTGTAGGTGCGTAATTAATGGTAACTGTAGCACTTCCCTGCGGTCCCC
>JANNWE010000462.1:0-19454 GCA_031414675.1 Cytophagaceae bacterium | reverse complement strand
GAAAAGGTTCAAAAATATTTTAAAAATGAACCTATTAATGGTTGGCTGCTTTTAGGAGATAATGCTTACAATTATGGTTTTATAGATGAATATCAAAAGTATTTTTTTGATGTTTACTCTCCTAACTTATTAAGAAATACTGTTTTGTGGCCTTCTCCTGGCAATCATGATTACGGTGGACGACCAGTTTGGCCTAACGATTGGGGCAAACAACCAAAGTATTTTGATTTTTTTGTTTTACCTACAAAAGGAGAGGCCGGCGGAGTACCTTCTGGATCAGAAGCTTATTATTCTTATAATTATGCTAATGTGCATTTTGTCTCTTTAGATTCATATGGGGCTGAAGAAGGCTTAATTATGGCTGATTCTTTAAGCAAACAAGTAAGTTGGCTGAAAAAAGATTTAGCTTCAAATAAGTTACCTTGGACTGTGGTTTATTTTCATCATCCTCCTTTTTCAAAAGGCTCTCATGATTCTGATAAAGAATTAGATTTAGTAGCTATTAGAGAAAACTTAGTGAAAGTTTTAGAGAAATATAAAGTAGACCTTGTTTTGAGTGGACATAGTCATAATTATGAGCGATCTTATTTTATGAAAGATCATTTTGGCTCTGAGGAAAGTTTTGATTTAAAAAAGCATGCAATTAGTTCATCTAATGGCAAATATGATGGCACTGAGAATTCTTGTCCTTATGTAAAATCAGATTCTGGAACAGTTTATATTGTAGCTGGCACGGCCGGATGGGTAGGAGGGACTTCCGTGGGATATCCTCATAATGCTATGGTTTACTCTAATTCTGATAAAACTGGGGCCTTAATTTTAGAAGTGGAGGACAATAGATTTGATGTGAAGTATTTAAGCGAAGAAGGTGAAATAGTAGATAAATTTACAATGTTTAAAGATGTAAATAAAAAAAGTAAAAGTGAAATAGCCTGTGGTGATCTCTTAAACTTAGGAGCCTCTTGGAACAACGATTTTGTTTGGAATGTTGCTAAAGCGTCATCAAAAAATTTAGTTATTGATAGTTTAAATAGGAATGCTGTATTTGTAGTTAGTGATTCAAAAAAGTGTTTAAAAGATGAATTTCAAGTATTCGTTAAGCCATATCCTTCCATTAAAGTTGAAAGTAATTCACCTGTACCTTATGGTTCAACAATTACATTTTCAACTAATTTTTCTACCAAAGGGGAGCTAAATTGGGAAGGGCCAAACGGTTTTATGAGTAATGATCTCTTGCCAAAAATAAACCCGGCTTATCCAGAAAATTCAGGAATGTATAAACTGAAGGCCTCTTTCAAGAATTGTATAAGTCAAACAAGTACTGAGGTTCTAGTTTTGAACCCTTTAGGTATTCAAAATGAATCCAAATCTGAGGTAGAACTATTTCCTAATCCAGTTTCAAATCAAATAAATTTAAAATTTGAAGTACCAAAAGATGGGTATTATAATTTCGATATAACAAATAATTCTGGTAAAGAAATTTATTCTAAAAAAAATCAATATTTCCGAAAAGGAGCTCAAGATTTTTCATTTCTATTTAACAAAGAAACTTTGCCAAAAGGCCTTCTTTACTTTAAAATTTCAGGAAAAGAGCTAAATAAATCTCTGAAATTTATTTGTTACTAAAAAAGAAAATTGAACCACAAATAATTTATAAAATAAGTATAGAAATTTTCAAAAAAGCATCCTAAACTTTATAGTTTCTTCAATAGCCTTTATATCTTGAACAAACTCTCTAGAATACGATTTTTCAATATCAACTATAACATATCCTAAATCCTCGTCGGTTTTCAAATATTGCCCTGAAATATTAATATTATGTTTTGCAAAAATTGTATTCAATTTCGCTAAAATACCGGGCTTGTTTTGGTGTACGTGCAACAACCTATGAGAATTTTGAAGCAGTGGCAAAGTAAGTTCAGGAAAATTGACACTTCCGGTGGTGCTTCCATTATTTATATATTCCAGAAGCCTCTCTGGTACATAAGTGCCAATTCCTTGCTGAGCTTCCTCTGTACTTCCTCCAATGTGCGGCGTTAAAATAACGTTTTCAAGCCCAATTAATTCCGAAACAAAAGGGTCACTATTGGTATTAGGCTCATCAGGAAAAACGTCTAAGCCAGCACCATGTATTTTGCCAGATTTAATTGCCTTAACTAATTCTGGGATTTGAACCACTGAACCTCTTGCCAAATTCAAGAAAATTACCCCATCCTTCATCTGAGCAAATTCTTTCTCACCTATTAAATTATTATTCTCTTTTCTTCCGTCTATATGCAAGCTAACAACATCGGATATTTTAAAAACTTCTTCCATTGATTTGCATTTTTTGGCATTTCCAATAGGCATTTTATCCACAAGGTCATAAAAATAAATTTCCATTCCCAATGCTTCGCCAATCACAGAAAGTTGAGTACCAATATGGCCATATCCAATCATACCCAATTTTTTTCCTCTAACTTCAAAACTATTGTTTGCAGATTTGTCCCATAAACCTTTGTGCATTGCGTTGCTTTTTTGCACAACTTTCCGAATTAATAGTATCATTTCTCCAATCACCAATTCTACTACAGAACGCGTATTGCTGTAAGGAGCGTTAAAAACAGCAATGCCTTTTTGTGTTGTAGTTTTCAAATCAATTTGATTTGTCCCAATACAAAATGCACCAATTGCCAAAAGTTTATCGGCATTTTCTAAAACTTTTTTTGAAAGATTTGTCTTAGAACGTATACCAATGATGGATACATCTTTTATTTTTTCTATAAGTTCCGCCTCTTTTAAAGCCCCCTTATGAAATTCAACATTAAATCCTTGGCTTTCGAAAGCTTGTACAGCCGCTGGATGTACATTTTCAAGCAAAAGTACTTTAATCATGCTTTTTGGATAGGATTGCCCTCTTGGAAGCTGATTGTAAAACAAAAATTCATCCAGACTTTTTATCACAAAATCTGCAACCGCCGTAACATTTGGTCGCTCTACATTTTCAATAAATGCATAAAATCTATCCGCCAAGTTGGCTTTTTTTATTTCATAATCTGTAAATCCATCTCCTATGACCGATACATGGCCTTCTAATTTTAGGGATTTTAAAAGTTCTATTTTTCCACCAGTTTGACTTAAAACATTGGAATTATCCACACCTAAAATATCTCCTTTTTCATTAAAAATAAATGTATTTGCAAAAACATTTTCAGATTTAATCCCCAAAATCTCAGTAATCGGCAAAATAAATTCTTTAAATCCGCTAGAAACTACCAAAATTTGATCTGAATATTTATTCAAAAAACTGATATTTCTTTTAAAAGAATCTGAGATATTTTCTTTAAGAAATTCAACTAGGGTGTTGAGATGAGTTTTATTGGCCTTCAGCAAAGAAATTCTTTGTTTTAACGCGTCAGAGAAGGATAATTCTCCACTCATACCTAATTCTGTAAGGCGAATAATTTTATCTACTATTTCTTTACCATTGGGGTTTTCTTTTAATGCAATTGCTGCCAATTGGTCAAGACCCTCAACTTTCGTAATGGTACTGTCAAAATCTATTACAAAATACTTTTGCTCGTTTATTGCTATCACTAGAAAAAAAATGTTATTAAGTTTCAAATTTAAACACTTGAGAAGTATTATTTGAGGAATAGTATTCTAAAATTCGAATAGTATTCTTTTTCATAAGAAAAGTCCAAAAAAGTAGCAAGAATTACAGATTTATTGTAATTTTATGAAACAAAAAAAAGTGATTTCCAAAAAAAAAGTTTGACCTAAAAAGACCAAACTTATATTTAGATATAAAAATTTATTTAAGAATATATTCCTTCTTTTCCAAACTTTTTTGCAAGAAGAGCATATGCTACGGCTCTATACTTGTTTTTATTTCCAGTGCCCATTTTTTCCATAACTTCCTTTATTCCTGCATCTAAAGCAGGGCTGTCTTTTAAGCCAAGTTTCTTAATTAAAAAATTATTTTTAACAGTATCTAATTCTTTTTGATCAGAACCTGAAACTTTAGACGAATCGTTATTGTAGATGGAAGGACCTAAGCCTTTGGCTACACCGATTAATAAGGCCTCATCTAAATCTAAGCCTAAGTCTTTACTTTGCTTTAAATAATCTGCCACACATTCATTAAATTTACTCATAATATTAAAAATTAAGGGGGATATATAAAATTTGAGTTAAATGTAATTATTTAGAAGTAAAAAATCAAAAGAAAATAAAGAAAAATATTTTATTCGACTGTGCTAGTATATTTTAAAAATTTTGGAGAATTAATTTGAGCTTGTATTCCAAAAAGAAATGAAAAATTGTTCAGATATTGAATCGACTGATTACTGGATTGATCAAAATAATTGAAGTTAAATGAATTAATAAGCTGTTTATTAGGCTTATAAATACTCTTTAAATATAAGCTTAAATCAAATCTTTCAATCACTTTACCCCTTAACTCAAGCATAAATTCACAAGATAAAGGTTTGTTTTTTGAAACTAAAGAATATTCTATGGAAGTAAGGTCATCATCTAAAGGATTTCTTCCAGTTCTAAATTTAATGATATCATTTTCTATTGATTGCGTTGAACTTGGCAATTGATATATTAGTCCTAATCCCAAATTAACGAAAGCAGATTTTGACACTTTATCTATAATTAATACTCTTTTTTTTAATCTAAAGGGTATCGCATGAAATTTTTGACCATTTACAAATGACAAAGGAAATGGTCCTGGATTTATCGCATTTAAATTAGACTTTAAATAAGTAGGATTGCTAATATAACCAATTTCCCAAAAATAATTAAAATCTCTGTTTTGTCCAAAAACTGCTTCCCAATACAAATTTAATCCCGAATTTGAACCAATTTCAAAAGTAGGTTCTTTTTGAAATTCTGAATAATTTTTTTTGAACCCGCCAGCAAAACCAAAATAATATTTTATCCCAAAAGATTTGAGATTTGGCATACTCAAAAGTTCACTGGTTTCTTTTCTATTTTTCGGTAATTCATAATACGGCTTTTCTTGAGCTTTAGAATATTTTGGAATTAATAAATAGAAGAGAAATAAAACTAAATAATACCTAGATACAGAATTCATTTTCAGTTTTAAGGATAACTTTTCTAAATACGTGAAATTTCTTAGAAATATCATTTTTTTTTAAATAAATTTTTAAGGTCTAGACAATATGTATTATTATTGCACAAAATTACACAGAAATATTATGGCAAAAGCATTCGATACTGTTCCTACTTGGTTAATGATAACCGTTTTTATTCTAATTTTACTTGTTTTAGGTCTATTTACTGACTTGTTTACTTTTGTGGTTGGTACTTTAGTAATGATTTTAATTTTTGCTGGTGGATATGATAATGAACATCTTGAAGGCCACTAAAATGATATTATATAAATTTTAATTATAGAGGATTTGTCAAAGTCCTCTTTTTTTTTGTTTTTTTATCATCTTTTTATTGAATGAATATCTATTTCAAATAAACCCCATCAATATGAAATATTTTTTTTTATGTTTACTTGTTTCCGTTAATTTATCAGCTCAAAACATGGATTCAATAATGATTAAAAGAATTTTTGATCATACGCTAAGTAGGGGGGAAGCTTATAAAAATTTAGAATTTTTATGTAAAAAAGTTGGACCAAGACTTAGCGGTTCTGAAGGAGCAAAAAAAGCGGTGGATTTTACGAAAGCTAAGATGGAGTCTTATCTTTTTAATAAAGTATTTCTACAAGATGTACAAGTTCCTCATTGGGAGAGAGGGATAAAAGAAGAGGCTTATTTTTATCAAAATGGCAAAAAAATCAAAGTCGATGTTGCAGCTTTAGGAGGCTCAGTAGCCACACCTTCCGTAGGTTTAACAGCCGAGTTAATTGAATTTCAAAATTTTAAAGAATTAAAAGAAGCCGGAAAAGAAAAGATTAAAGGTAAAATTGTTTTCTTTAATAGACCAATGGATCCAACGAAAATTAATACTTTTGAAGCTTATGGAGGTGCGGTAGATCAGAGAGGAGCTGGGGCTTCACAAGCCGCACAGTATGGGGCTATTGGAGTAATAGTGAGGTCTATGAATTTAAAAAACGATAACTTGCCTCATACGGGGGGCATGCGTTATTCTGGTGGGGCTATGATTCCCGCCGCTGCAATTTCTACAAATTCTGCCGATAAATTAAGTGAAGCTTTAAAGAAAAATCCAAAAATGAAAATTTATTTAAAGCAAAATTGTCGAACTTTCCCAGATGCCGCTTCCCATAATGTAATTGGAGAAATGATAGGAACGGAAAAACCGGAGGAAATTATACTAATTGGAGGTCATTTGGATTCTTGGGATTTAGGTGAAGGGGCACATGACGATGGAGCGGGTTGTGTACAAGCAATTGAAGTTTTAAGAGTTTTAAATGCCTTGGGCTATAAATCTAGAAGGACTATCCGGGTAGTTATGTTTATGAATGAAGAAAACGGATTAAAAGGGGGAACAACCTATGCGGATCAAGCAGAATTGAAAAAGGAAAAACATGTTTATGCTATAGAATCTGATTCTGGAGGATTTACTCCTAGGGGCTTTGGAATAGTAGGAAATGACAGAGAAATAGAGAAAATAGTAAAATTTAAAAATTTGTTATCTCCATATGGACTTCACGAAATAGGCAAAGGAAGTGGAGGTGCAGACATTGGTCCCTTAGCTAAAACGGGCACTGTGTTAATTGGATTCAAACCAGATTCACAAAGATATTTTGATTTTCACCATGCAGCCTCTGATACTTTTGAAAGTATAAACAAAAGAGAATTAGAATTAGGGGCCGCTGCAATGTCATCTTTAGTGTTTTTGCTTGATAATTTAAATTAATAATAGTACTTGTCTTAAATTATTAATTGAATAAAATATTTTGATAAATGTTATAAAATTCTTTAATTTGTTCAGTACAAAAAAACTATTTACCATGTTAAAAACTCTTAAGTTAGAACCTACCGTAGAAAAAAACATTAATACATGGCTGAAAGGGCGTTATGATGAGAACGTAAAATTGGCTATTAACGATTTGATACTTAATGGAAATGTTAATCAACTTGTAGATTCTTTTTATAAAAATTTAGAGTTTGGAACAGGCGGCATGAGAGGAGAGATAGGTGTTGGCTCAAACAGAATGAACAAATACACAGTAGGAGCAGCTACTCAAGGATTAGCTAATTATCTAAATAAGTGTTTTGAAGGTCAAATAATTAAAGTTGCCATTGCTTACGATAATAGAAATTTTTCTTCAGAATTTGCTCAAATTGCCGCAAATATTCTTTCAGCAAACGGTATTACTGTTTTCTTATATAAAGAATTACGTCCAACACCTCAATTGTCTTTTACGGTTAGGGAATTGGGATGTCAATCTGGAATCGTAATTACGGCATCGCATAATCCAAAGGAATATAATGGTTATAAAGTATATTGGGTGGATGGGTCCCAAGTAGTGGCACCGCATGATAAAAATATAGTTAATGAAGTTAATGCAATAAAAAATGTAAGGGAAATAAAGTTTAAAGGAGTAAAAAAGAGAATTAAAATGATAGGGGATGTTTTAGATAGAAAATATCTAAAAGCCGTTAAAAGTATTGCTGTTTCTCCTAGAATTATTAAAAAACAGAAAGACCTTAAAATTGTTTTTAGCCCGATTCATGGCACTGGCATTACAATGGTTCCAAAAGCTTTGGCCCAATTGGGCTTTGAAAATGTAACGGTAGTAAAAGAACAATCAAATCCTGATGGCAATTTTTCTACCGTAATTTATCCAAATCCAGAGGAGAAAGAGGCAATGACTTTAGCACTTAAAAAAGCAAAAGAAATAGATGCAGACTTGGTAATTGCCACAGATCCAGACGCTGATAGAGTGGGAATGGCGGTAAAAAATCCTGAAGGTGAATGGCAATTATTAAATGGAAATCAAGCCGCAAGTTTAATTATCTATTATTTGTTAAAAGCATGGAAGAATGCTAAAAAGCTTACTGGAAATGAATTTGTTTGCAAGACCATAGTTACTACTGATTTAATCGATTCTATGGCAGAAAAAGCCGGTGTGAAATGTTACAATACATTAACTGGTTTCAAGTATATAGCTCAAGTAATAAGAGAGTTAGAAGGAAAATCTACTTTTATTGCTGGCGGAGAGGAAAGCTACGGTTACTTAATTGGAGACAAAGTAAGAGATAAAGATGCCATTGCTAGTTGTGCAATAATTGCTGAATTAACTGCCTATGCCAAGCAAAAAGGGATTAGTCTTTTCGATTTTTTAGCTGATATGTATAAACAGTTTGGATTTTATTATGAAGGACTTATTTCAGTTACTAAAAAAGGAAAAGCCGGGGCAGAGGAAATTCAACAAATGATGGCTGACTTTAGAGTAAAACCTCCTAAAAGTTTAGCGGGTTCAAAAGTAATAAGAATGGATGATTATGGTAGTTTAAAAAGAACAGATCTAATTACAGGAAATGTAGTAGATATTCCTTCTGGAAGTCTAGGAATTGAAACTTCCAATGTTTTGCAGTTTTTTACTCAAGATGGTACTAAATTTACATGTAGGCCTTCTGGAACTGAGCCCAAAATCAAATTTTATGTTGGTGTAAAAACTAAATTAAAAGATAAGTCCAAATTTAATGAAACTCTAAGTTTCTTGCAGAATAAGGTTAATAATATTGGAATAGAACTAAATCTAATTTAAAAAAATATTTGGACATCTCTTATTAAAAATTTGCCGGTTTTTTTTTGTGAAATTCGTCTTAAGTTCAAGAAATTGAGAATTATTGATTAAGTTTTTTTGAAAAAAGTAGATTCATCAGGCAATAATAATTTATATAAACCAAAATATAAATTATATTTTCTTGCTTATATACTTTATGGTATTTCATACATCTCCATTTCTTTTTAATTCTTTGAGTATTTATCATTTTTGAATTTATACGTAATTTTATTATTTTGGATAATTTTGAGCTCTAGGAATCTAACCCTCAAGGAGATTTAATTGTCGCATTTAATTCTTGAACCTAGTATTCACCACTTTTTAGAATTTTTTTAAGCACGCAAATTTTTTAAAAAATGTATACTTGCATTATTGTAGACGACGAAAAAAAAAGCATTGAAACACTAACTTTAATACTAAATAATTATTGCGATGAAACGATTTCAATATTGGGAACAGCCGAAAATATAGAAGTTGCTTTTTCACTAATAAATATTAAAAAGCCGGATATTGTATTTTTAGATATTGAAATGCCTATTGGTTCAGGTTTTGATTTATTGCAAAAATTTAAAGAAATAAATTTTCAAATAATCTTTACCACAGGATTTAATCAATACGCTATTACTGCTATTAAATTTGGTGCGCTAGATTATTTATTGAAACCAATAAATATTATAGAATTGAAAGAAGCATTGATTAAAGCTACAAAGAATATTGATTCAAAAAATTCTAATGAAAATTATAGAATATTTTTGGAAAATTTTAAAAAACCAAAAAATCTTTCGAATAGAATTCCATTACCTGTTTTGAATGGTTTAGATTTAGTTCAAATCGATACTATTGTGTACTGTGAGGCTGATGAAGATTATACGTATGTTTTTCTAAAAGATGGCACAAAAAAAGTAGTTACAAAAAGTATAAAAGACTTTGAAGAATTATTAGAAGTTTACGGTTTTTTTAGAATTCATCATTCTTTTTTAGTTAATAAAAATTATATAAGAAAATATAATAAAGGGGAAGGAGGTAGTATAATGACTGATTTAGATATTGAGATTCCAGTTTCAAGAAGGAAAAAACCAGAATTCCTTCTTTGGTTGAATGAAATTTGAAATTATTTTTATAGTATGTATCAAAGAATTTAAACGTAACTTTTGTATTTTATTCATGATAAAATACTCTTTTTACTCTTTCACTGACTCCGGTTAATATTTCATAAGGAATTGTTCCAATTGATTTGGATAAATTACTAATGCTTGGATTTTGTCCAAAAATTATTACTTGATCTCCTTCCTTGCATGAAGCCTCAGAAACGTCAATCATAGTCATATCCATACATACATTTCCAATCGTAGGACACATTGTTCCATTGACTAAAACTTTGCCCACGCCTTTGCTAAATCCCCTATCGTAACCATCTGCATATCCAATAGCTAGTGTAGCTATTTTGGTTTCTTTCTCTACTTTGCCGTGTCTTCCATAACCAACGGTGTCTCCTTTCTGTATAGTTTTAATCTGTGAAATAGTAGTTTTAAGCGTTCCAACAATTTGTAATGCGTCTGGTTCTAAAGCAGAAGACTCTACGCCATATAAACCAATGCCAAGACGCACCATATCAAATTTTGCCTCTGGAAAACGAACTATTCCCGCAGAATTACAAATATGTCGCAAAGGAGCATATCCGATTCTTTTAATGATTTTCTCTGATAGAATAGTGAAATTTGTGATTTGAATTTTTGAGAATGCAACATGCTCATTTTCATCAGCTCCAGCTAAATGGCTGAAGATACTAGCAACTTCAATGTTTTTTTGGTCAATTAATAACTGTAGTAATTCTTCAAAATCATCTTCAATAAATCCAAGCCTATTCATACCCGTATCTATTTTTAAATGTATTTTGGTTTTTACATTAGGGTAACCGTTTTGTTTAAAATTGATGTAAGCTTTAAGAATTCTCAAACTATAGATTTCAGGCTCAAGATTAAATTCAAAAACTTTAAAAAATGTTTCTGGGTCTGAATTTAAAACTAATATAGGTAGTTTTATTCCATCTTGCCTTAAAACTACACCTTCGTCTGGATAAGCTACTGCTAAATAATCTATTCTATGGTATTGCAACCAACTTGCCACTTCGGTGCTTCCGCTTCCATAAGCAAAAGCCTTCACCATTGCCATTATCTTTGTTGTTGATCCAACCTTCGATCTATAAAAATTTAGATTATGGGTTAAGGCATCCAAGTTTATTTCAAAAACCGTCCCATGAATTTTCATAACCAATTGGTTCACGATTTTTTCAAACTCAAAAGTTCGAGCACCTTTTACAAGAATTAATGAATTAAATAGGTTTTCTAGATCAAATTCCTTCAGAAACTGAGATGTGCTTTCAAAGAATTGTGGTTTTAGGGTAGTAATATTTCCAAATAGATTTTGATTCTGACTTATTCTTTGGCCAATCCCAATTAAAAAGTGAATATTTTGAGACTCTATTAATTCTGCAAGGTTTTTATATAAATCTAACTCTGGAAGCCCAGTTTGAAGTATGTCGCTTATTATCAGTACCTTTTTTCTTTTGGTTTGCTGTTGGCTCATAAAATTAAAAGCCATTTTTAAGCCTCCCAAATCATTATTATAGGTGTCATCAATAATATAGTTGCTATTGTTTCCTTGTTTAAGCTCCAGCCGCATAGCTACTTGCCTTAAAAGCATAAATCTTTGAAAAAAATCGGAAAGATTAATCTCTTTAGGGTTAGTCTCTGAAATATAGATTACTGTATATGCACAATGAATTGCATTTTCGAGTGAGGCTTCGTCTATAAATGGGACTTTAAATGTGTATTTTTTATTTTTACGAGTAATGGTTACTTCAGTTTCAATTTGAGAGGAAATTGTTGAAACAACTTCTTGGCCTAATCCATTTTTTGACCAACCTATCAATTCAATTTTTGGGTTTACAGCTTTTAATAAAATTTGAACTTCCTCTTTTATGTCTTGATAATCCTGGCAATAGATTAATACTTTTGAATTTCTGAAGAGTCTAAGTTTTTCAGATACTTTTTGCTTTATGCTTCTAAATCCTTCATTATGGGCGGGGCCAATATTAGTAAAAATACCTACAGTAGGTTTAATAATGTGCTCCAACTGTTGCATTTCGTTTTGTAATGAAATTCCAGCTTCAAAGATGCCCAAATTATGATTTTCGGACATTTCCCAAACAGAAAGTGCAACGCCAATTTGAGAATTATAACTTCTTGGACTTTTAATTATTTCAAAATTTTCCTCTAATAAAGTATTCAGCCATTCTTTAACAATTGTTTTTCCATTGCTTCCAGTTATTCCTATAACAGGGTAGTTGAAATTTTGTCTTTTTTGAGCGGCTAAATTTTGCAAAGCTTTAATGCTGTTTGCCACCAGCCAAATTTTTAAATCTGTTTGTTGAATAAAAGCCTTTAACTTTTCATTGCCTTCAACCACATCTTTTTCTAAAACAAACTCTTTTATTCCCTTTTCATATAAGTCAATTACAAATTTATGCCCATCATGTCGTTCGCCTTTTATTGCAAAAAATATGCTAGCCTCTGGATTAGAAAGGAAACGACTATCCGTTAATAGGATTTTGGCTTTAGTTACAATTTGATCTTGAAAAATTGACATATAAAATTAAAGAGATGAAAAAATAAAAGATAATAATGTATTCAAAATGAATCAGTTTTGTTTAAATATGATCAAGAATAAAATTTGCTATATAATTCAATATTTATTTAGGCGATTCTACTTTTAAAATCATTTAATAGATTTTGGTAGGAGAAAATTTCAAATATCAATTTTTCTTCCTCCCATTCAAGTTCTTTCGCCATTATTTCAGAAACAGTTTTTATGACAGCTAGGCATTCAGTCCAATCTAAAATTTCTAAACGAATTCTTCTGGCTAAAAAATCTCTTGGTTTAGTAATCATTTCATGATGGCAAGCATATACTATTTGTGCTTTTATAAACGGGTATTTACTCGATATTCTTTCTTTAAGATTTGGATCAATCTTTATTAGTTCCAATACTTCATTTATTTGGTCACCATATGTTTCTTTAAGATGATTTTTAATTGCTAAGTCGATGTCTGCTATAATAAGATCAGGTTCTGTAATTTGATTTTGAGCTCCAAAAAGTTTAAAGTTTTTTGTTGAACATTCTTTTTGAACATCAAAAATTTTGCAAACCTCATCCAATGTATCCTGTGCCATTAATCTGTATGTGGTCCATTTTCCACCCAAAAGACTCACTAGACCCGATTTTTGATCAACTTCTACCTCATGATCTCTTAATAAACTTTTTGTTTCTTTTTGATTTTTACTTTTACCCGATATTAAAGGTCGAATGCCACCAAAACCTGATTTTATATCTTCTTTTTTTGGCATTTTTTTAAGAAATGGAGTCAAAGTTTCTAAAAGAAAAGCTAATTCTTCATTTTCTAAATAGGGTTCTTTGTCGATATTTTCATAAGGAGTATCTGTTGTACCAATCATTACCTCAGATTTAAAAGGAATTACAAAAACCAATCTTCCATCTTTGGTTTTAGGGATAAGCATTGCCTTTTCTCCCCTAAAAAATTCTTTTGAAATTACTATATGTGCACCTTTTGAAGGTTTTATTCTTACCACTTCTTCAGGATTGGCTAATATTCTAATAGCATCTGCAAAAGGGCCAGTACAATTTATAAATAATTTACTTTTAATCTCAAATTTTTCATTTGAAATAGTATCCTTGACCAATGCTTTGATTATTTTCCCATTTGAATCCGTATGGAATTGAAATAACTCAAGATAATTAGCAACTCTTGCGCCTATTTTTGAAGCAGATTGGACTAAAGCTAACGTATATTTTGAATCATCCAGCTGTCCATCATAATACATAACAGAGCTGTGAATTTTTGAATTTAAATCTGGGCTAAATTCTAAAGTTTGTTTTTTTGATAGCCATTTTGCTTTTGGAATAGCATCATTCAATGCGAACAATCCATACATTTTCAGCCCAATTGTGTAATAGAGTCCTTCGATCCAGCTTTTTACAGGAGTAATTATTCCTAATGGTTTACAAAGAAATGGGGCATTTTCTAATAAATATTTTCTTTCAGACAAACCATGAATCATTTGTTTTAAATGGCCAGGGTCTAATTGCTTAACTGCTTGCTCTAAGTATCTTACACCCCCATGAATTAATTTAGTGGATTTTGAAGAAGTCTCACTTGCAAAATCGTGTTTGTCAATTAATGCAACTTTAAAGCCCCTTAATGCTGCATCTAAAGCTACACCAGCCCCGCTTGCACCAGCCCCAATTATACAAACATCAAATGAATCTGATTTTAAGTATTCTAAATTTTCTTTTCTATTCATTTGAAATTTGTAAATATTTTTTTCCAGTTAAATGACCATTAATAATTATATTAGTCCTACTCCCTCCCCAATTTCAACTACAATACAAGTAGGATCTATTCCATTAAATTCCTTATATTTTTGTTTTATAAAGGTTATAAAATCATGGATTTTATTTTTGTCAATTAAATTAATAGTGCATCCTCCAAAACCTCCTCCCATCATTCTACTTCCTAGTACTCCATTAAATGTTATAGCATTTTCGAAAAGAAAGTCTAATTCATTACAGCTTACCTCATAAAGCTTACTCAAACCAAGATGAGTTTCTTTCATTAATGTTCCAAATTCAGCCATTTTTCCTTCTTTAAGAAAAATAGCGGCATTATTAACTCTCTGGTTTTCTTCAATAATATATTTACATCTATTATAAACTTTATAATTAAGTGTGTCTTTAATGGCATCCAATTTTTCTAATGAAGCATCCCTAAGGGAGTTAATTTCTGGAAACATATTTTTTAAAGTTGCTACCCCTGAAAGACACTCTTCTCTTCTTATATTGTAGGCAGAATCGGCCAAATTATGCTTTACTTCCGAATTTACAAGCACTAACTGGTGATTTAATAAGTTTATTGGGAAATATTCAAAACTTAAATCTTTACAATCTAATTTTATAACTTTATTTTCTTTAGAGAATAAAGAAGCAAACATATCCATTATACCACATTTGACCCCAACATAATTATGTTCGGTTTTTTGAGCAATCAAGGCTAAATCAATAGTTTTTAACTCAAAGCCAAATAATTCATTTAATCCAAACCCAAAACCCGATTCGACTGCCGCAGAAGAGGATAGGCCTGCACCGTTTGGAATGTCTCCTCCAAAACAAACATTTATTCCTGTATCAAATTTAAAACCTAGTTTTTGAATTTCTTTAATAACTCCTAATGTATGATTTGTCCAAGAGTTTGGTATAGCATCAAAGTTAGTTATATCGGCCAATTCAATCTCCTCATTTAAATCAAAAGCATTAATAATTATTTTTTTATCTTCTCTTTTCCCAAGGCAGAAATAAATGGCTTTGTCTATTCCAGCAGGCATTACAAAACCTTCATTATAATCGGTGTGTTCACCAATCAGGTTAATTCTGCCTGGAGCTCTGAGGCTTAGTTGAGGATGACTACCAAAAAGTTGGTAAAATTTTTTAATAATTAATTCTGAATAATGCAATTTTTTGAGTTTTAGTTTATTCTTGTAAAATTATTTCAATGATACAGCATTTACTAGCAATTAGTAATAATTAGAAAAGAATTCTACAATAAGAATCAATAAATTTTAATGGTTTTAAACTTTGAATTTTATTCAAAAGTTCTTTTTAAGGATATTGAAATAATGCAGGAAAGGATTAATATTTATTCATCTTTTTGCATTTTTTTTTGCTTAAATTATACTATCTGGTTTTGCAATTGGAACCGCCTCAATTTCAGTTGTTTCTGGATTTTTTTCTACAGAAGGTGGAGTAGGTTTTCTATTAAAAAGTACATCAATTATAAAATACTTGGTATCACCATTCCAAGGAAACTGCAAAAATTTCTCGTGATATTTTAATGTTACTCTTTCTCCAGTAGATAAAGCTTGTTTGAGTTTAATAACAACTGAATCTTGTTTAGCGGAAAAATCCCAATATCTTGGAGTCAAAGTTCCAGTTTCACCAGAATACCCTCCTTCATTTAGTACGCCTTCGTTTGTTTTAAATATATAACCTCTTTCGCTAAGTTTTGAAATAGTACCTGCCCTTTCTCCAGAAGAAAAATAACCTGTACCTATATACCAAGCTACTAATCCTAGAATTATTAAAACAATGAAAAGAGTTATTTTTAATTTCATTTTAGTAAAATGTTTATTTTGTTACAAATCAAATGAAAAGAACGCAACTTAGCCAATTTTTTTTTAAAAATCTTAATTTCTTAACCTTCATTCTTATTTGTAGATTTTTTTATTTTTAAAAGACTTGGGTTTTAATATAGATTTTTTTTATAATAATATTGGATTTCAAATATGGGTTGAATCCAAGTGTTTATGAATTAAAAATATATTATAGGAGAAATAGATTATTTTACTGATGATCGCAAACCATTATGGTTTTAGTAATTTGATTCTGCAATTTAGTTTTTAACCCATTTTTTTTAAATTAACTTTGTAAATAAATCTATTCTTTCATTATGCTTTTAGTTTTTAATATTAGTAGTTTTCAATGGATATTAATGATACTTGGAACTGCAATTATTGGTTTATCTAAAGCTGGAATTAAGGGAATAGATATGATGAATGTAACATTAATGGCGATGGTTTTTGGTGGGAAAGTATCAACCGGTGTAATTCTACCTTTATTGTGTTTTGCTGATATTTTGGCGGTATTTTATTACAAAAGGCACGTTCAATGGCATTATTTTAAAAGGTTAATTCCACCAATGTTGATTGGTGTAATTGTTGGAGCGTGGTGGGGAAAAGATATTGACGAACGAGTTTTTAAAAAAATAATGGCTATTATTATTTTAACAACTGTACTTTTAATGTTTTGGATGGAGAGAAGAAAGACTCAAAAAGTGCCTACGTCCTATTTTTTTAGTAACAGCATGGGTTTTATTGCGGGATTTACCACGATGTTAGGAAATTTAGCAGGGGCCTTTTCAAACGTCTATTTTTTGGCTTTGAAACTTTCCAAAAACGATTTTATAGGCACTGCGGCTTGGGTTTTTTTTACAATTAATTTGATAAAAGTGCCTTTTCAATTTTTCATTTGGAAAAATATTAATGTTGAAACCCTAAAAATCGATATTTTTTTAATTCCGGCACTTTTATTAGGATTTCTAATCGGAATTAAATTGGTCGGAAAAATTAACGAAATGTTTTTTAGAAAACTGATAATGACATTAACTTTGATAGGTTCATTCTTAATTTTCTTTATTTGACCATTAAGAAATATATTAAAAAATATTCTATCGATATAAATAAATGAGAGTAGGAGAATACAATTCTTTAACTATACTAAGGGCAACAAGCGTGGGCATGTATTTGGGTGATGAAGAAGGCAACGACGTACTTTTGCCTCATAAATACATTCCTGAAAACGCCCAAATAGGCCAAAATATCGAGGTCTTTATTTACAGAGACTCCGAAGATAGGCTCATAGCAACCACGTTAAAGCCTTTGATTCTTCTTAACCAATTCGCAGTTCTAGAAGTTGTAGCTGCCACACAATTTGGTGCATTTCTTGACTGGGGACTTGAAAAAGACCTTTTCGTGCCGTTTAAAGAGCAAAATCATAAACTTCAGAAAGGACAATGGGTGCCAGTCTATCTGTATTTAGATGAACAAACCGACCGTGTTGTTGCATCAGCAAAAGTGCATAAATATTTCAAGAATCTAGACGGCGTAAATCTGGATGAAGGTCAGGAAGTTGATTTATTGGTTTTCGAAAAGACAGAATTAGGTCATAATGTGATTGTAAATAATCTCTATAAAGGTTTGGTTTATGAAAACGAAACATTCCGCAGATTGGCTTGGGGTGATATCACCAAAGGTTTTGTGAAATTAATAAGAGACGAAGGTAAAATAGATATTTCCTTACAGCCTTTGGGCTTTTTAAAAACTTTGGAGCCCAATCAAAAGGCAATTCTTGACAAGCTACAAAAATCGGGTGGCACCTTAAATTTGAGCGACAGCTCTGACCCCATTGAAATTCAAGAGGTTTTAGAAATGAGTAAAAAAGCCTTTAAAAAGGCTATCGGTGTGCTTTACAAAGACAAAAAGATACTTATCAAAGACGATTCTATAGTTTTAATTCAAACATCTGCTAACAAATGAAACGGTTTATACTCCTATTCATTCTTTCGAATTTATATTCCATTGGTTTTTCTCAAAAAATAGACAAAACCGAAGCTGACCTGATAAAATTGGTGGAAGCCAATTATAGCGAAACCTTCAAATTATTAGAAGAAGTAGTCAATATCAATTCAGGCACACTCAACAAAGAAGGCGTAAGGCAAGTTGGAGAAATTTTCAAAAGAGAATTTGACAAAATTGGTTTTCAAACCGAATGGATTTCTTTGCCAGATTCTCTGAACAGAGGAGGGCATTTTGTGGCCACAAGAAAAGGTAACAAAGGCAAGAAACTATTTCTAATTGGTCACTTAGACACTGTTTTCGAAAAATCGATGGAGTTTTCTCCCTTTACTATTATTAATGATTCCACAGTTTCTGGCCAGGGAGTGAACGACATGAAGGGTGGCGATGTGATGATTTTAGCTTCCTTGAAAGCTTTGAATCAGCTCAATTTGTTGGAAAACAGACACATTACCGTTTATTTTACAGGAGACGAGGAGGAGTCTGGAAAACCGACTTCCATATCCAGAGCAGATTTTATAGAAAGAGCCAAAGCTTGCGATGTGGCCTTGGGCTATGAAACCACAGCTGGATTTGGCATAGCTACCACGGCTAGGAGAGGAGCAAGCGGCTGGACGCTCATAGTCACTGGCAAACAAGCTCATTCGTCAGGGATTTTCAGTGAAGGTGCAGGTTATGGTTCTATTTACGAAGCTTCACGTATTCTAAATGAATTCAGGGAAACATTGAGTAAGGAAAGGTATTTGACCTTCAACCCTGGCCAAATAGTGGGAGGGTCGTTTGTAAATTATGATGAAACTGAAGCCAAGGGCATTTCTTTGGGCAAAACCAATATCATCGCCAAGCGCACTATCGTAACGGGCGATTTGAGGTTTTTGACTGAAAATCAGAAGATTGTAGCTAGACAAAAGATGCAGGAAATTGTAAAAAGAAACTTGAATCAAACCACAGCTCAAATTAGATTTAAAGACGGCATACCCTCTATGCCACCAACCGAAGGCAATAGAAATATCATGAAGGTGCTGAGCCAAGTGAGTGTGGACCTTGGCATGGGAGGTGTTAAAGAGGGCGACCCAGGTTCGAGAGGTGCGGGAGATATCAGTTATGTAGCGGATTATTTAGACTGTCTCGATGGCTTGGGAGCCTCAGGCTCAGGTGCACATACACCCTCAGAAACCATGAATATCAAAGAATATCCAAAATTGATTAAACGTAGTACTTTGTTGATTTATAGGCTTTTGAAGTAAATAATGCTCTATGATGGTTCTACCATCGTTGGGATGACATTCGAGTTTTACAAAGCTGTGCGAAGGCTTTGCCTTCGTACGTGCGAAATGCGGCTTTTATCCGCATAAAAGAACTCCTCGCTGTGAGATGGCTATTCTTCGTACGTGTGTAAACCGGTCATTGACCGCAGAAAACAGAAATTAATTAGAAAAGAGTGAAAAAATATAAAATATTTCATTTCGGAT
>JANNWE010000461.1:0-12153 GCA_031414675.1 Cytophagaceae bacterium | reverse complement strand
GTTATCGTTTTTATCCGCGTTTGGGATAGGCCTTATGTCTGCGGTTCTTAACGTAAAATTCAGAGATATTGGACAATTAATACCTTTTGTTATTCAGTTTGGATATTTTATTTCAGCAGTAGGATATACTTCAGATATGGTTAAAAGTGCTGAAAATCCTATATACTATAAAATCTTTGTTTTAAATCCTGTTACTGGAGCAGCTGATGCTTTAAGATGGAGTATGTTAGGAGAACATGCCGCTTTTAATTGGGATAGCTTCATTCCATTGATAGTTTTTATTTTTATCACATTTTTTATGTCTATAAGGTTTTTCAGAAAGCACGAAAATTCTTTTGTAGATTACATTTAATAAACGAATAAATGACCGTTTTGAGCATTGAAAACGTATCAAAAAAATACGTAATTAATCATAAAACTAAATCTAATGATGATTTAAGAGATACCATTAGTAGATGGTCAAAAAGTTTCTATAAAAATTCTGATGAAAACCATAAAGAAACTTTTTGGGCACTTAAAGATATTAATCTTGAAATAAAACAAGGGGATAGATTAGGATTAATTGGAGCCAATGGTGCCGGAAAATCTACTTTATTAAAAGTTCTAAGCCGAATTACCGAACCTACAACTGGAGTGGTACGAGTGAAAGGACGAATGGCTAGTCTATTAGAAGTTGGCACAGGATTTCATCCAGAACTTACAGGAAGAGAAAATATTTTTTTGAATGGTGCTATACTAGGCATGCAAAAGTCTGAAATAGATAAACATTTCGACGCTATTGTGGATTTTGCGGGGATTTCCAAGTTTCTTGACACACCAGTAAAGAGGTATTCTTCTGGTATGTATGTTAGACTTGGATTTGCTATCGCAGCACATTTAGAACCAGAAATTCTGGTTGTTGATGAGGTTTTAGCGGTAGGAGATGCAGATTTTCAGAAAAAAAGTATCGGAAAAATGAAAGACGTATCAAATAGCGGAAGGACACTACTATTTGTTAGTCATAATTTAACTGCTGTTCAAGGACTTTGTAACAAAGGTGCATACCTCAAAAATGGGGAACTTAAAAAGTATGGTGCTATGGATGAAGTCATCACTGAATACGTAAAAGATGTTTCAAAATTTCAGCTTCAACAAAAATGGGAAACTTTTGAAAACGCACCAGGCAATGATTTTGTAAGAATTAAAAGCATTAGTTTGATTCCAGTTAATGACATACTTCAAGATAATTTTGATACAAGAACGGCTTTTAATATATCATTCGAATATTGGAACTTGATGAATTCTGCTGAATTAAATGTAAGCATTTTTTTGTTTTCAATGACTGGAGAATGTATTTTTAATCTTGGAGATAATGCTAAAGTATATGAAAAAGGAATTGTGAAGTCCGAATGTAAAATTCCTGACAACTTTCTAAATGATGGATCTTATTATATTTCAATAATGATTGTAAAGGACAGATTGGCACCTGTTTACTTCTTTGAAGACGCTTTAGCTTTTGACATTTTGGATTATCGAGAAGGTACTGATTGGTACGGAAAGTGGCCAGGGGCAGTTAGACCTAAATTGATTACAGTAAACTCGTGGCAACAAGAATTTATTGAATAATCTAAAAGAACATTCTCCTTTCAAATTATAAAAGAAATTTAGGCAAAACCTTCATAGGAAAAAATCCTCCTTTTGCTTAAATTTGAGAAAAAATTTATAAATTCATTAGCTGTGAGAATAAACGTCACAAAATCTTTTCTTCCTCCACAAAAAGAATACGAATTCTATTTATCTAAGATATGGGATACTAATTGGCTTACTAATAATGGACCATTAGTAGTAGAATTGGAAGAAAAATTAAAGACCTTTCTTTCTATTCCCCATTTTGTTTTTGTAAATAATGGCACAATTGCCATCCAACTGTTATTAAAGGCTTTTGAGTTAAAAGGGGAAGTTATAACAACTCCATTTTCATATTGTGCTACCACAACTTCTGTTTTATGGGAAAACTTGACTCCAGTTTTTGTGGATGTAAAAGAAAGTGACTTAAATATTAATCCAGACCTAATTGAACAAAAGATATCGGACAAGACTTCTGCAATATTAGCAACACATGTGTATGGTCGTCCATGTGAGATAGAAAAAATCGAAGCTATTGCAAAAAAATATAATTTAAAAGTAATTTACGATGCTGCTCATGCTTTTGGAGTAAAATATAAGGGAAAATCGCTTTTGGCTTATGGAGATGCATCTACCTGTAGTTTTCATTCAACTAAAGTTTTTCATACAATAGAAGGAGGCTCTATTACTTGTAATAATTTAGAGCTATTCGAAAAACTCAAGCTTTTGCGTAGTTTTGGACATGTTTTAGATGAATACTATTTGCCTGGAATTAATGGGAAAAATTCTGAATTTCATGCAGCAATGGGCTTAGTAAATTTAAATCATTTATCAGAAATTATAGCTGGAAGAAGAAACATTTTTAATATTTACGATCAAAATTTAAATTGGGATAAACTTAAAAAACCTGTATGCTTTTCAGAAGATTTTGAATATAATTATGCCTATTATCCTATAATTTTGGAAAGCGAAGCAGTAACTTTAAAAGTGATATCCCAGTTAAATCAGGAGCAAATTTTCCCAAGACGTTATTTTTACCCCTCTTTAAACAAACTGCCTTATTTAAAAAACTCTGATTCATGCATAGTGTCGGAAGACATATCCAAAAGAGTACTTTCCATTCCGCTTTATCCGGATTTGGAACTACCAATAGTCTTTAAAATAATTGAAATAATTAACCAAAGTATTGAAATCTAAAAAAAACATACTCTTCATTAGTCATGATGGAAATAGAGCAGGGGCTCAAATTTTTCTATTTAATATAATGCGTTTTTTTAAAAGGGAAAAATATGGAGTTGTACTTCTAATTCTTAACAATTGGGGTTCATTAAGAGAAGAATTTGAAACTAATTTCGATACTTTCTATCTTGATTCTGAAAACCCAGGTTCTAAGATCAAAAAAATAAAAGAGCTATTAGGAACCAAAAAGAATCTACTTCAAGAAATTAAAAGGAAATATAAGATAGACTTAATCTATGCTAATACCATAGCTAGTGTGGAAATTCTTGAAGAAGTTAAAACAATTTTCAATAAACCCATAATTTCTCATATACATGAACTTAGCTTTTCTATTGAGCAGTTTGGCTCAAAAGGATGCTTAGAAAAACTTAAATCCTATTCAACAAAAATCATTGCTTGTTCTGAAGCAGTAAAAGCAAACTTAGTTTTAAAAAGTATAGATTTTGAATTAAAAACTATTGTAGTTCATTCTTTTGTTGAAAATGAAAATATCTTAGACATCCATCACAAAGAAAATGTAATGGATGTTAAAAAAGAATTTGGAATTGAAGGTAATTATTTTTTAATTGGAGCATGCGGTAATGCCGATTGGAGGAAAGCCCCCGATGTATTTTTAAGTATCGTCAAAGAAGTAGTTTCTAAAACGGAACATGTAAAATTCATTTGGGTAGGCGTAAATAAAAACGATATTTTGTTTTTTCAATTAAGTTATGATGCCAAAAAATTAGGCATTGAAAAATTTATAACTTGGCTACCTGCCACTCCGAAGGCAGTTTCAATTTTAAATAGCTTAGATGTATTTTTAGTTTGCTCAAGAGAAGACCCTTTCCCTTTGGTTATGCTTGAGGCAGCTTTATGTGAAAAACCTATTGTAGGCTTCAAAAACACAGGAGGGGCTGAAGAATTTATTGAGGAAGATTGTGGTTTCACCTCTTCTTATTTAGATATCAAATCAATTTCTCAAAACATTATTACTTTACAAAAAGACCCTATATTGGCAAAAAGAATGGGAAAATCAGCTCAAAATAAAGTATTAAAAAATTATAGCTTTGAAAATTCAATTATAAAAATTGAAGAAATAATTCAATCTTTTTAAAAATAAAATTAGTGCCTTTTTTTACTAATTTGAAAATTTATGATAGCATTAATTTAAGTTTAATTTCAATTGCAATCTTAAAATTTCTTTTTTTGATTTAAGATTGAAAAAAAATATGCACTTAAGAAAAGTTAAAAAAATGCCTCTTTAATAATATTTCGTAAATTGCAGAGTTTTAAAACAAAGAACCTTTCTATGAGAATTTATATATTATTTGTCGGATTACTTTTATTTAGCATTACTTCTTTAGCCCAAAAAGAAAAAGGGAAAGTTATAAATGCTCCAAAAATTCCTCAAAATAAAAAACCAAGCACAACCAAAATAGAACCAAAAGAAGATGAATTTGATTTTACATTTGAAGAGGAACCAAAACTTAGATTTTCTAATCAATTTGAGAATAATAATACTAATAAATCATCTAATGCACCTGCAAAAACCTCAAATTCTTTAGATGGAATTAAAATAGAACCTCTTAGAGAAATAAATGAATTAGTGAGCGACGATACCTCTTCAATAGATGAAGGTGAATTACTTGTAGTTGAAATTGAAGAAGATGCGCAGTTTTCTGGTGCAGAAAATATGGTTAAAATTGCATCCTATTTTTCAGTTTGGGACACAAAATCTCTTAATCCATATGAATTAAATCCGAAAGAATTTGATGAAACTGTATCATTAAAACTCTATGATATTAGCGAAGGTAGAAACTGGGCACCGGTTTTAGGAGAAACACAAATTACTTCTCATTTTGGGTGGAGGAACAGAAGATGGCATAAGGGCACAGACCTTGATTTAGAAACAGGAGATGCTGTCTATGCTCCTTTTGATGGAATTGTGCGAGTATCAGGAGTTCATTCTGGTTATGGAAGAACATTAATATTAAGACATTATAATGGCTTAGAAACTTTATATGGGCATTTATCAAAGATAAATTTTGAACCTAATACCATAGTTAAAGCCGGCGAAGAAATAGCAAAAGGTGGAAATACCGGAAGGAGCTCGGGTTCACATTTACATTTTGAAACTCGATATGAAGGGAATCAATTTGATCCTGAAAATATTTACAACTTCAGACCAAAGCCCATGGAAATAATGAGTCAAGAATTCATTCTTTCACCAAAAGTTTATGATTATTTAAGAGGTGGAAGTTCTCGACCTGCAAATGTTGTATCTGATAAAAACTCCGAAGGCTCCTTAGCTGGAAGTTCAGAAGAAGAAACTGAAGACATTGAAGAAGAAGAAATACCAGTCAAAGTTGCTAAAATAGCATGGTATAGAGTAACTCCAGGTGATAATTTAACCGAAATAGCTAGAAAATTTAAAACTTCCGTTGGTGAAATATGCCGATTAAATAAAATTAGTTCTAACAAAAAACTATACGTTGGTCTCAGACTAAGAGTAAGGTAATGGTTGAAAAAGTTGACATTCTTGTATTCTCAGTTCATCCAGATGATGCAGAACTTAGCTGCTCAGGTACAATTGCTAAACACATAGCTTCTGGATATAAAATTGCTATGGTAGACTTTACTGCCGGAGATTTAGGAACAAGAGGAACAGTAGAAACTAGATTAAAAGAAGCTGAAATTTCAGCAGCTATACTAGGATTAAGCTTTAGAGAAAACTTATTTTTTAGAGATGGCTTTTTTAAAAACGATGAGGAACATCAAAAAAAAATCATACAAGTCATTCGAAAATACCAACCAGATATAGTTTTATCAAATGCTATTGAAGATAGACATCCTGACCATGGGAGAGCTTCAGCATTATCCACTGAGGCTTGTTTCTATAGTGGACTTCGAATGATAAAAACATTTGATGAAAATGGGGAAAATCAAGAAGCATGGAGACCAAAATCAGTTTATAATTATATTCAGGATCGTTATATTGAGCCTGATTTTGTAGTAGATATTACAGATTATTGGAATATTAAAGAGGCCAGTATTAGGGCTTTTAAAAGTCAATTTTTTGACCCAGAAAATCCGGAACCTTCCAGTTATATATCTTCCCCCGATTTTTTGAATTTTGTGAAAGCTAGGTCCGAAGAAATGGGACATAAAATAGGAGTAAAACATGGCGAAGGTTTTACAAAATCTAAAATGTTAGAGGTTAAAAACCTATTTGATATACTTTGAAATCCTTAAAATATTTCTCCAATCCGCTCTAAACAAAATTCTAAAATGATTATAGATATTGGGCAAAAAACCGAAATGGCTTTGTAAAACTAAAAACCTATCTTTCCAAGATTTAAAAAGTTGCTGATGAGAAGCACCCCCCTCTAAATATTTTGAAAGTATGCCTGGAAATTGTATTATATTTCTTGATGCTTTTAAACACTTAATTTCCCAATCAATATCAGCACTCAAATTATCTAATAGGTAAGCAGGGGCTATTTCTCTTTTTACAATAAAAGACTGATGACACACCAACATTCCCATTTTGTACTTATTCCAATTAAGTTGCTCAGGTAATTTATGAGGCAAAAGTTGAGACCTTAATCCAAGAATTTTGCCTTTATTATTAACCATAAGCGTATCAGAATAAATAATATCGGGGTTACTTGAAGATAATTCCTCTATTTTTATTAAAGCATCATTTTCTGCAATTTCATCTCCTGCATTCATAAACCAAACATATTTTCCAGTTGCTTTTAATAAACCCTTATTCATGGCATCATAGAGCCCTTTATCTGGTTCTGAAATAATTACAGCAAATAAATCTTTATTTCTGTTAACTATTTCCATTGTTTTGTCCTTCGAACCTCCATCAATTAGAATATATTGAATTTTATCAAGTGTTTGTTTGCGAATACTTAACAAAGTCCGCTCAAGAAATTCTTGGGCATTATAGGTAATAGTTATAATAGAAATAAGGGGCATATGGCATTAAAAAAAAATCAAATTTTAATAAAATTACAAAATAAGAAAATACTCAATTAAAACTCGAATGCAAATTGCGTGATTCTTTGCATATTTGCACAAAAAAAACATATTAATGCAAAAATTGCTGTTTTTTACAAAAATGAATTTTGGGATTAGTGGAAGCGGCGGTATAAAAAATAAAGTTTTTGCTCAAGTAAAAGCCTTTGAAGAATTAGGATTAAAAACCGATTTATTTTATTTTCAAAATAAAAACATAATTTTAAATACTCAAGAAAAAACCATTGTTAAAACAACACAAAACAAAATAAGTTTTCTCTCCTATTTATATGGTGGTTTTTTAAATAAAATAGACATCTGCTCCTATGATTATATTTATATAAGGCATTTTTTAACAAACCCACTTTTCTTGGTATTGTTAACACTCATTAAGATTCGGAATAAAAAAATTAAGATTTTTATGGAAATACCTACATTCCCATACCAATTTGAGTTTGATTTAATGTCAATTAAAAAACAATTAGAACAAAAAATTGATAAATTATGTACTTATTTTTTTAGATTTTATATAGATAAAATAGTTACATTTTCTTCGAAACCTTGCATTTTTGGAATACCAACAATAAAAACAGACAATGGCATTGATTCGGAAAAATTTGGCCTTGTCAATACTGCAGTTTTTGATGGCAAAAATTTAGAGCTTTTAGGCTTAGCCAATGTTCAACCTTGGCATGGCTTAGATAGAATAATAAATGGTTTAGCGATATATTTGGATACTAATCCTCCGATAAATATTAAATTTCATATAGTTGGAAGTGGTGGGGAATTAGAAAATCTAAAGAATCTTGTTTTAAGGAAAGGTCTCTCTGAACATGTTTTTTTCCATGGTTTTGTTTCTGGTGATAATCTAATTGCGATGTTTGAAAGATGTCATGTTGGAATTGGAAGCTTGGGAATGCATAGAATTAATGTAGCCAAGGGCGAAACTTCAGCCTTAAAATCTAGAGAATATTCTTCAAGAGGTTTGCCATTTGTTATTGCCTATGAAGATAGAGGTTTCCCCGAAAAGTTTCCATTACTTTTAAATTTAGAAGCAAGTGAATCTGCTATTGATATTCAAAAAATTGTAAAATTCTATGAAGAAATACAATCCATAGAAAAATACTCCCTAATATTGAATCAATATGCAAAAGATAATTTAACCTGGAAAGCAAAATTAAAACCTGTTGTAGATGAATATACTAAATAAGGAAGATATCGCCATTGTAATTCCTATCTATAAAGAGATTTTAACTAAAAAAGAGCAATTATCACTTAAGCAATCCAAAAAAATATTAAGTGAATATACAATTTATTTTATATACCCGAAAGGAATGAATTTGGCAAATTATTTTACAGAAATTCCGGATGCAAAAGCTTTAGAATTTGAAACCTCCTATTTTGCGAACGTCCAAGGCTACAGTCAATTAATGCTATCTCCTTTTTTTTATAAAAAATTTTTTTCTTATAAATTTATTTTGGTTTACCAACTCGATGCTTTTGTATTTAGAGATGATTTGCTTTTTTGGGCTAAAAAAAATTATGACTATGTGGGTGCTCCTTGGCTCTCTGCACCACCTCTTACTAAAGGAAAACCGTTGGTAAATATGAGTACCTGGTTTATAAACAAAGTAGGAAATGGAGGATTTTCTTTAAGAAAAGTTAAGTCTCACTATTATAATACGTTAATTTTCAGACCTTTATTGAAATATTTTATTAAAAATGAAGATATGTTTTGGGGCTTATTCCTATATTGGCTTAATCCTTTTTTTAAAAGACCTAATTATGTGGAAGCATTAAATTTTGCTTTCGAAATGGAGCCTAGAAAATCTTTTGAAATTACCAATCATAAACTCCCTTTCGGTGTTCATGCCTGGGAAAAACACGATCCTGATTTTTGGAAAGAATGGATTAAATAATAAATTTTGAATTTCAATAAAAAGCCAAAGCTCAATAGCATTTATTATCATTAAATATATTACAGAGCCAAAACATTTGAATATATATGACTGGAATTCGGAAATGAGAATATTTTGATTACATTGGCTCTATTAGATTCTTTTTCTTCATAAGATAAATCCGAAGTTCCAAATTCTTCAAATTCACTTTCAAAAATATTAATTTTAATACCTTTAGAATTAAAAAAATGGAGTATTGGATTATGCTTAGACAGATAGACTCTAGCTCCTAAATAAATCAATGTAATAATGTTTCCCATAGCTTGTTGCCTATAATGCAAAAACACTGCAGTATTGCAACTTTTTAAAAACTCTACATACGTTTTTAAATCCATAAATTTAGTTATACATTCAGCTTTTACTGATAACTCTTTATTAATTTCAATTTGAACGTCTTTTTTAAAGTTTTTAAAAGTTTCCCCGTAGTTTAAAACAAAAGATGCCTTAGAAAATTTAGATTTATTCACATTTAACTCTTCTATCACATCAAAATAATTTGATTCTAAAGAAGCTGAATTCCCAATTAAAACATTGCCAGTATTTGTAATTAGTTCGGGCTGTTTAATATTGCCCAAATATTGATCTAAAGTCAAAAAAGGAGAATAAATAAATTTCATAGTATTTGGATAATACTTTGAAAACAAATGAAAATCTTCTTCAATATATGATATGAAATAGGAAATCTTCTTGTGTAACAAAAGTGTTTCTCTAAAGTATTCCAGATTTAATTTTTTTAAAATTGAATCTGGCAAATAATCAAAACAATATTCAATTAACTTGTTTTTAATATAAAAAAATGGGCTTTGAGCATTTAAGTAATTTAAAGTTTTTTTACCATACAAGGTCAATCTAATTTTTGGTAGTGAATAAATATCATAACCCCAAGGAAACCATCCAATAACTAGATTTGATTGTATTTCTAATGCTACCTTTGCAAATTTGAAACTTATTGAATGTAACAATAATAAATCTGGCTGCAATTTTTCAATTAAATCATTAATACCAGAATTCTTATAATTTAAAACCAAAATATCATTTTTTGTTCTTGGCAATGCCGCTTTTCTATTTGAAATATCATCAAAAAAAATAAAATAGTTATTTGATTCTGTATCTTCAAAATTACTGATAACATCTGCAACAATTTTCTCTGACAATAAAAAATGAAAAATAGTCTTCAACTTTTGATAATGTTAATGATGGTATTCAAATTTTCCTCTGTTAAATCTACAAAAAGAGGTAATCTTAATAAACAGTCAGAATATCTGTCAGCATTTTCCAAAACTTTACCATCATGTTTACTTAAAAAGAAAGGACTTTTATGTAAACTCAGATAATGAAATACTGATAAAATTCTTTGATTTCTTAATTTTTGAATTAAATTATCTCTTTCCTCTACAGATTTTAAAACCAAATAAAACATATGTGCATTATTTCCTGAAGATTGAGGAACAAAAGGCAAAACTACCTCATTTTTTAAAGCCCAATCTTTTAGTTCCTTGTAATAATAATCCCATATCGACTTTCTTTTTTGTTGAATGAACTCAATAACATTCAATTGGGAAAATAGTAAAGCTGCAATTAATTCAGATGGCAAAAATGAAGATCCTATATCCACCCAGTTATATTTATCAACCAGACCCTTAAAAAAGGCATTCCTATTTGTACCTTTTTCCCAAATTATTTCGGCTCTTTCCACTAGCTTTTTATCATTTACAACTAACATTCCACCCTCCCCTGAAGAAACATTTTTGGTTTCATGAAATGAAAATGCGGCAAGGTGCCCTATTGATCCCAAATATTTTTTTTTCTTATTGGAATATTCAAAATAGTTATCTATTGCCTGGGCGGCATCTTCTACAACGTATAAATTATATTTTAAAGCTATTTCCATTATTTTTTCCATCTCGCAAGCCATTCCCGCATAATGAACTACTACAATTGCTTTGGTATTTTCATTTATCAAATCCTCAATTTTATCTTCATCCATCCCTGGATGCTCTTTTTTGCTATCTACAAACCTTATTTTTGCCCCTCTTAGTAAAAAAGGATTTGCTGAACTCACAAAAGTATATGAAGGAATAATTACCTCATCTCCTGCCTTTATGTCAATTAAAATAGAAGCCATTTCTAATGCATCAGTACATGATGTGGTTAAAAGACATTTACCAAAACCATATTTGTTTTCGAAAAATCCTTGGCATTTTTTTGTAAAAGGTCCATTGCCTGACAAAATCCTGTTTTCTAAAACTTCATTTATCAACAATTTTTCTTCTCCAGACAAATATGGCCTATTAAAAGGAATTAAGTATTCCATAAATGATAAATATAAGTATAGTTTATTCTTTCAAATTTTTGTTTCTCGTATAATGAAATTGCAGCTTGGTTTTCACCTTGCGTAACAACAAGAAGTTTTTCTATTCCACATTTTTGGGTTTCATAAATACACTGATTTACCAAAGCTTTGCCAATTCCTTTTCCTCTTTGATTTTGGGCTACTCCTAAAAGACCGATAGAATAAACAGAATCTTTTCTTTCTAATGTAATAAATCCTAAAATTTCATTATCTTGATAATAACCAAAAGTACTTATTTCTTGGTAATTCTTAACTGATTTTAAAATCCATTCATAATATAGATTTACAAACTCCCCATTCTTAAAGTTTAAATCTGTTTTAAACCTAGAAAATTCGCCACTTAATAAAGCCAAATTTTTAAGCATTTGTATTTCCTCAAAACTTTTACCTACTTTTCTAATTTCTTTTGAAGAGTTAATTATCTCAGATTTTGAGATCTCTCTTGAAAATTCTGCCCTTGTAGATGTATGTTGAAAATTAGCATTTTCTATTGATTGTTGACTATACAAATAAAATAGTTTAAATTTTTTTTTATAGATATCTAATTCTTTTTCTTGAAAATTACAATCAATGGTGCATTCTCCTATTGGAAAACCAAAAAAATCTGAATCCCATATTTTCTTTTCCACTTCTAACATTAACAACAGTCTATGAGGTTATTTCTACAAAAATTTCCTTTTAAGGTTTAGATAGATATAGGTAATATCTTGGGAAATGTTAAATTTAATTAATAAAAATGAAAAAATTATTACAATTATAATGGATTTTAAAAATATACTCGCTATCATTAGAAGCTTTGAAATACCTAAATCCGGTATTATAATTCCAATTAATACTAGTATTCCAAACATAAAAATAATTATTAACTCTTTTAATGTTAAGGGATTCATTCCAAATTTATTTTGCACAAAAATCAATCTAAAAATACTTGAAAAAAGTGTCACAAATGCCGTTGCTATTGCTGAACCTAATAATCCAAATTTAGGAATT
>JANNWE010000460.1:0-12774 GCA_031414675.1 Cytophagaceae bacterium | reverse complement strand
TAGGAATGAGCATCAAACATATCTTCTCTGCTTATATAATCATAGCGTATCATTGGTACTTGCTTTTGAGAAGCCTCAAATAAGTAATCTTGAAGTGCAGTTAGGTTTAAATAATCTCCTTCTTCTTTTCCGTATTTGTTAGACGCCCATAGATACTCTGCATAATTAGCAAATGATTCGTTTAATGGTAAATTAGACCAAGATTCACAAGTTACTAAATTTCCAAACCAATGGTGAAAAAGTTCGTGAGCAATTACTCCGTCATCGTTTCCGTCTATTAATTGTCTATTGTTTTTTAATAGGGTTTTTGAATGCACGGTAGCAGTAGTATTTTCCATGGCTCCAGAAACATAGTTTCTAACGGGTATTTGAGCATATTTTTGCCATTTAAATTTAACACCAAGTTTACTTTCAAAATATTTAAGCATTTCGGGAGTTCTTCCGAAAATTCCATAAGCATAATTTGCGTATTCAGGTTCTAAATAATAGCTAATTTCAAAATCTTTATAGGTAGAGTCTACTACTTTTATAAAGTCGCCAGCAGCTATCATTGTCAAATAAACAGCGTGAGGTCTTAACTGTTTCCAATGATCTGTTTTTGTTTGGTCTTTATTTAAGGTGCTTTTTACTAGAATCCCATTGGATAAAGTAGTTAAATTCTTATCAACTGTTAAAAATATATCTTGGGTATGGTTTTGATTTGGACTGTCTATTGTAGGGAACCAACAACTATTAGCTTGGGTTTCTCCTTGAGTCCATAGTTGACGCATTATTCCTTCTTCTGTTTTTAATGGATTAATGAAATATAAACCTTTGTCATTTGTAATCGCCGCACTTCCTGTATTCTTAATCAAATTAGGTTGCGCTAAATAATCAATTTCTAAGTTTATTGTATCTTTTGCTGTAATATTTATTCCAAAATTTATGGACAATTGCTCGTTGTTATATTCAAACGGTACCTCTGATTTGTTAAATTTTACCGCTTTAATTTTAAATCCTTTTGCATCTAAAACAACTTTATTTTGATCATAGTAGTAAGGTTTCAGCGTAATAATAGCCTTACCTTCTAAAGTTTGATTTTCCCAAATGGGTTTTAACCTAAGGTCTGTATGTATTAGGTCAAAATCTAATTCCCTGCTCTTTTGGGTGTCTACTTGACCTAAAATTTCTATTTGTAAAAAAGATAATAGAAGAATGGTTAAAAATAATTTCATATAAATTATTATTTTTTTCTGATTGGTTTGGTTAAATCTCTTAAGATTAATACTTTGGTTTGTTTTAATTGAAAGCCTTCATTGCCGAATTCATCGCTTGTTAAAAATGCCATATATTCAGCTTTTAAGATAAAATCATCAATGCTTGCGTAACCTCCTTTGAGAGTTAAAGTCAGTACTTGAGAATTATTATTATATTTCCAAGAAGAATTTTCAATGTCTAAGTCTAGAAAGTCTACACCATTGCATGCTTCAATATTATCGGCAGATTGATAATCATATTCAATTTTTCCATTGTCTAGAAATGACCATATCATTGCATTTAGTTCTATTTTCTTTTTTTGAAAACTCACAAAATTTATTTCCTTTTTCTTTTCTATTTTATTAGTAACTAAAATCCATTGATTCTTCTGGATAAAATCTACTATATCTTGGCCAAAAATATTTTGACTAATAGATAAAAAGAAAAAGAAAATTAAAACTTTCATGAATACTAAATAATATTAGTTAGTTAACATAAATTTTTGAGCTTTTATTGCAGGTAAAATTGATGCAAAAAAAGTAATAATTAAAATCCCAAAAACTGCCAGAAAAATATCTGATGCAATTATTTTTACTGGGTAGGAATCTACCATTGCATATTCCATCCCAAGTTTTACAAAACCAAAATGTATTTGAATTAGACAAAGTGAAACTCCTATTACTAAACCTAAAATTAAACCAATACTTGAAATAATAAATCCTTCTATTAAAAAAATATAACTTATGTTATTTTTCTCAACTCCTAAAGATGAAAGCGTTTGAATGTCATCTTTTTTATCTAATACCAGCATACTTAAGGCATAGAATATATTAAATGAGGCAATAGCAATAATAAAAAATAGGCCTATGAAAATAAACAATTTTTCTATTTTAATTGCTTTTAATAAAGGGGCATTTTGCTCGTCTCTATCTTTTATACTTAAATCTGCTCCTAAAAGTTTCGAAATTTTAGTTTTTACATCATTTAAAGATGCGCCTTTTTTGAGTGTTATTTCTAGAGCAGTTCTTTTTCCTGTATTTCCAGTAAGTAGTTCAACAGTAGCCAAAGGCAAATAAACGAAATGATCGTATTGTTGCTCTAAAATAAAAACTCCGGAAACTTCCAATGCTATTTGGTTAATATTTTCTTCAAGTGCTAGAATTTTAATCTTTTGATTTTTGGGATAAAGTAGGACTAAAGGGTTTAAAAAATCATCCACACTTAAATCTAAAATATTGAGAACCCCTCCTCCAACAAAAGCATTCGGTCTACCCTGGTTATTTAATTTCATTTTTCCCTCCACAACGGCTGCTTTAATTTCTTGGTTGTTTTCAAATGTACTATCCACACCCTTAATTACCACAATCATTTGAGCATCTTTACTTCTTGCTAAAGCCTTGTCTTGATAAACTTCCGTTAAATAATTTATTTCATCTATTTTTTTGATTTTTGTAAGAAGTGTATTGTCTATAGAAAAAGACCTTTTAGTTGAAGAGGCTATTTTCAAATCAGGGTCAAATGCTTTAAAAATTTGCCTGTTTAAATCCTCAAGACCGTTAAAAACAGAAAGAACCACTATTATAGCTATCGTTCCTAGGCATACTCCTATCATTGAGATGATAGAAATGAAATTAATGAAGCTTCTTTTTTTTTTCGAGAAAAAATATTTCTTAGCTATTAAAAAAGGTACATTCATTAGAAATTAATTTGCAGATTATTCCTCATCAGAGGCTGGAGGAATATATAGGTTGGCAAACAATGATTCAATTTTTTGAGCATATTCAGCTGTATCATCTATAAAAAATTGAAAATTAGGAATAATTCTCAATTGACTTTTTGCTTTATTCCCGAAAAGGCCTCGAATTTTTTTTGTATTTTCTTTTACATTTTGAAGTATTTCGGTAGGATTCTTTGCATTAAGAAAACTTAGATATATTCTCGCAATACTTAAGTCAGCAGATAATTTCACATCCGTAATTGTTGTAAAAGCCCCATCAAACATAGATTTCAAATCTCTTTGAAAAATATCCCCTAGGTCTTTTTGAATCTGCTTTGCTACTTGTTTTTGTCTTTTACTCTCCATACATTTTATTACCTAAATATTTTAAAAATGACTTGAAAGGAAGTTCTTAAATAGTTCATTATTAATTCGAAAATATCCAAACGGTAATTATTTTCAATATTTTTACAAATATCCATACTAATTTTGGTTAATCATTAAACGAAATGATATTTTTGTATTCAATTTCAAATTACAAGACCCATTGCTGACTTTTTTCAGAATAAATTCCATTTTTCAAGTAATAACTTTATTGCTTTTAATTTTATTAATTCGTTTGCCTTATGTAGGTAACCCACAGCCCCTTTTAAGTCAAGAGTTAGAAAGTATGTTAGTAGGAGAAAAGTTAAACGAGGGTTTACATTTGTACAATGAAATATTAACTCAAATCGGTCCTTTTTCCGCATTAGTATATCAAATGGTTGATTTATGGGCAGGGAAAAGCCAGTTTATTTATGAGTCTTTGGCTTTAGTATTAATCTTTTTTCAGACTTTATATTTTGTTTTTATTGTAAATAGAAGGAATTTGTTAACTGAAAAGAACTACGTTTCTGGTATGTTTTTTTTAATTTTGATGTCTATGTCGTTTGATATTCAAAAACTTTCTCCTTCACTTTTGGCCAACACTTTTATACTTATTGCATTAAATGTTACTTTAAGGCAGATAGAAAAGCGAGATGGACTTGGCGATGATATTTTCGAGATTGGACTGTTCTTAGGTATTGCTACATTATTTCATTTGAGTTCTTTTATATTTATTTTCTGGGCCATTATTGTTTTGTTTTTATATACAGGAGTAAATATCAGACAACTTTTTATGGTTTTATTGGCTTTTTTTCTACCATTATTTTTAGTCTACATTTATTTTTATTTCAAAGAGTACAATTCTGATTTTTTAAATATTTGGCTTTTTAATTTTAATAATGTTTTAGATCTTTCTCTACTTGGCATTAAAGACATTCTAATAACTTTCTCTGTCCCTTTATTATTCACTGTACTAGGGATTTTCAGAGTATTAACTATTAACAGATACAATAGTTTCCAAAATAGAGCCCATCAGTTATTGATAATTTTCGGTATTTTCTCATTTATTAGTTTACTATTTTCTAAAGAATTCATTCCTTCTAATTTAGTATCCTCCCTTTCTTTTTTATCATTATTTGTTTCCGGCTTTTTTTTGCATTCCAAAAAATTGTTTTTGCAGGAAGTGCTGTCTTTAATTTTTATTTTTACAGTTTTAGGAATCCAATATGTAGGATCTAATGAGATTAATAATGAAAGCTTAAATATTTTAAAGAATTACAAAGTTAAAGACACTCAACTTGCTAAAAAGTACGATGACAATAAAATATTTATCACAGGTGAACGAATTGACGCTTATAAATCACATAAAATGGCAACAGGCTATTTGAGCTGGGAATTGGCTAAGGCAGATTTTGAAAATCCCAATAACTATGTAAGCATAGTGAATATTTATACCAACTTCAAGAAAGATTTACCCGAAGTAATAATTGACAATGAGGGTGTTATGGAAAAAGTTTTTAAAAACTTGCCAACTCTTTCTACAAAGTACACTTATATAGATAAGAATATTTATGAGTTAAAGAATTAAATTTTAGTTCTGGTTTTTCCAAATTTCTTTTATATCTTCCCCTTTTGAGCTTTTGCCAGAGTGAATCCATTCTTTATCTTTAACTAAAGCTTGAAAATTGAGCTCGGCACCAACTCTTGAATTGTCTTTTGGGAAAAATAGAATTTTTTCCGTGTAATTTCCGTCAATTAATTGATACGTTCCCCCTCCTGTTCCAAAAAATTCCCTACTTTGTGTATTTATTGCAAACCATTGAAAATACCCTCCACTCATTATTTTCAAGGTTTTTCTAGGTCCTAGTTGCATTTCAGACATCTTGCCTTCTGAATTAGCCCGTGCAGTGATTCGCCAAAGGCCATTTAGTGCATTTGGTTTTGATATTTCGTTTTTAGAAAACTTTTGTTCGTTAAATTCTAAATTTTTCTTTTTTAGAGAAAAATTGTAGGATTGGCTTGAATTTACAATGTTGGGATTTGAAGAGTGAAATTCTACATCAATAAAAATTTCATTTGTAGCACCAATAGTATATTTACCTCCCCAAGTTTTCTCAAATTTTTTATTAACTACGTCATAATCAGTTACTGTCAGATACTGATCGGTAGCTATTATTGTAGTTAATTTAGTGTCTGTCTTAGCGTCCCAACTGCCAGTTAGTGATTGTCCAATGCTTTTTAATGGTAGCCAAAGCGATAAAATAGTTAGTATTATTACTTTCATAGTGAATTGATATTTTTTAGCATTTAACGCAAAAATTTTGATTTAATTTTAAGTTAAACCATTAAACAAAATTTAACCCAAAAAACTCAATAGACATTCTGGCGAAATAATACCGAATGGTCGGCCCCGTTTGAAAATGGCTATGACGAGCATCGAAATACCTATCGAGATAGGTTTGCAGATAATCGGAAATAGGTATGAAGCAAAATTTTATTGAAGCCGATTTTCTAATGAGTTTTTTGGATTTAAACAGCATTTTGTTGAAATTGTTTTTTTGGGTTGGTTTCCGCAAATTTTAGATACAATCGTTGACATAGCAAGTAATTTTTAAAAATTATTTCAAAATTAAGTGTCCTTCCATGTCAACAATCATTTCAACTATTTTTTTACATTTAATATCAAAGTATCTGTGTTTACTCCAGTAAATATGCCAAGGCCATTTGAAATAGTGCCAAGGGGCGTTGAAATATTTTGAGAAGTAGAGCTATTGTTTAGGTATAGGGCTGCATAGTCGGGATTAAGACGATACAATACAATGGCATGTTTGCCAAAATACTCAAATGATTGGGACTGAATGCTACTTGCATCTGAAAGTGTAGGCTCGTTATTGAATCTTCTTCTGGGAAAATTAAAATTAGCAGGTAAAACAATTATTGGAATCGGATTAACTTCTATATTTTGAGCCGCTACAAAATGATATACATTATCTGTATTTTGCCAATTTAAATTAATTGTAACTCTAGGTTCTTGAACAAACCCAGCACCTCCTGGCCCCCCTCCAGCACCAGGGGCACCAGTTCCTATTGACCTTGCCAATCGTATTATTTCTTTTTGATCCATTTTAAATCCTAAAGGTTTAGGAGGAATTATGGTATTCGATGAAACTGTTCTTCCATTATAGGAAAACGACATGGTAACAATTGTTCCAGCGGGACCAATTAATTCATTTTTCTTTGATAAATAATTGCCATCTTTATCTCCAATTAGTTGAAAATTTTTACCATTCGACTGAGTGATTTGTATTTTTAAACCAACAATTGGTTTTGAATATGCCGAATCAGTTTCTGTGTAAGGAATCTCCGTATAGACTTGCATTTCCACTGCTTGGCCAGGTGCTAAATAAGAATTAATTACTGGCTTATCGCCGGGTTTTACTACGTTATTAACATTTTCTATACAACCCAATAAAACAATTGGGAAAAATAATAAACTAAATTTTATATATAATAATGGCTTCATAATGGATATCTATTTGATTCTGTAGCTTAAAGTTAGGTTTGGGGTTATTCCTAAATAATTCACATCGGTTATTTGCAGTGCCGAAACGCCTTCCTCGGTAATGACTTGAAAACGTTTATACCATACGTTAGTTCTGTTTAAAACATTAAAAACAGAAAAGCCCACGCTTCCAAATTTAAAATTATAGGTGGCCGACAAATCAACTCTATTGTAATTAATAAACCTATTTGCATTTTTGTCTGAGGGATTTGTAAAATTTTTAGTTGTTCCATCCAATAAGGTAATTTGATAAGCCCCAAGTATAGAGGTATATGGTCGGCCAGTTGATGCAATTAAAGTTGCGGCTAAATCCAATCGTTTAAGTTTATATAAACCCACTGCTTTAAATTGGTGTCTAACATCTTGATCCGAAAAATAGGGCTGGTCAGAAAACGCGGCAATATTTCTAACTGCTTGTGCGTAAGTATAACCCAACCAACCATTAAAATCACCAAACTTTCGTTGCACCAGCACATCCACCCCTTTTATGTTTTCATCTCCATTAAAAAACGTTTCGCTAACGCTAAGACCTCCGCCTCTTTGTCCGGTTCCGGGTCCACCAGGATTAATTTGGGGAACAAATCTAAGCGTATATTCAGAAATACCCGTATTCTGTTTTTGGTAAAATTCTACATCAAAAAGGTATTTTGAGGTTTCAAAACTTCCGCCCAATATAATATGATTCGATTTTGTAACTGGTAAGTTTGAACCATCTGCTAGAATCCAGAAATTTCGATTTCCTAATGAGATGTCTTCCCGGTTGATCTGCTTTACAAATTGATAATAAGTGCCAGCCGCACCTTTTATTTTCAACTTAGGACTAATGAAATAATTGAATGAGAATCTTGGCTCAAAATACATTTTACTGGTTACCGAAAAATTTGTGATTCTAAACCCAGGGATAATTTGAAGTTTTCCCGACATGAGTTTAAGTCGGTCTTGTAGGTAAAATGTACCGACATTTCCATTATCATTTCTATTAAGAATTGTGGTTGTGTCGTTTTGAGTATAATTAAAACCCACCGTATTTTTAGTAAACTGCCCTCCAAATTCCAGCTGTTGGTCTGCATTTAATTTATATTCTAAATCTATTTTAGCACTTAGATCACTTAAATCATTATCTTCTAATCTACCAATTCGCCTATCTGTCTTAGTACCGTTTCTGGTAATAGATATATTTTGAGAATTATCTCTTTGACTAAAATAATTGGAATAACTTAATAGAGCATTAGAATAAAATTTTTCTGACCAATTTCTAGACCACTTTAGACTTGCTCCAGTATTTCCCCATTCAGAGACATCAGTAGTTGATGTATTTAAATCAACAGTATTTGCACCACCACCACCACCACCACCTGGCCTTCCACTAAAGTTTAAAGCTGTTGCAGAAGTAGAATTATCCATGTTGTCTGTGCCATTAAAAACACTTAAAGCTATAATATCTTTCTTGGTAGGCTGGAACGTTATTTTAGAATTTAAATCATAAAAATAAGAAGATGCTTTTTGAGAGGTTTGTAAGGTGTTTTGACCACCAAGTCCTGGCCTGCCAGGCCTGGCTTGTTGTGTTTGATTTTGTGCATTTGCATCACTTGTAAATTTTTCGAATATTTTGGTATAAAGAGGACCTCGATAACTTCTCCTTGCAGCTGCTAAAAAGGTGATTTTTTTTCCTAATGGGGTTTCTAAATAAATATTGGTACTTAATAGACTCAGGTCAGCTCCGGCGTTGAGCTTTTTGCTATTTCCTTGTTTTCCTGTAATTTCTGCCACTGCGGATATCCTACCCCCAAATCTAGCATCGAAACCTCCCTTATACAATTGAATATCTTTAATGGCATTGTAATTAAAAGCAGAGAAAAAACCGAAGAGATGGTCTACGTTATAAACAGTAAAACCATCATACAAAACCAAAGTTTGGTCTGGAGTTCCTCCTCTTACGTATAAGCCAGCACTGTTTTCATTCGAAGCACTAACTCCAGGCATTAATTGAAAAGCTCTGAAAGGATCTCTTTCGCCAATGTTAGGCAATTTTGCAATATTTTTTGGAGTCATTTTAATCATTCCAACTATTTCGTTCGCTTTGATTACTTCTGTCTTTTCGGCAGTTATTTGTATTTCTTCCAGATTTTGAGCGCTTACCTCAAGTTCAATAAGGAAATTTTTACTATCGTCTGTTGGGTTTAATATCAAAGTTTTATTTACGAAACCAACATAACTTACGTTAATTGACGAAGTGTCGGAAGGGATATTTTGGAGTAAAAAATACCCATCTACATTAGTTAATGTCGATTTATTTGCTTTTCCAATTACTGAAATTGAAGCGAAGGGAAGTCTTTCTCCTGTATTTTTGTCTTTAACAATTCCAGAAAGATTGAAATTGAATTTTGTAGGATCGTTAACAATTTTTGGAGTACTGTATAAGTCACTTATTTTTACTTTCGTGTTTGCTTTAACTAATACAAATTCTCCAAATGTATTTTTATAGAATTTTAATCCTAATAGATTTTTATTGATTATTAAGCTTAAACATTGTTCAATTGTTTTATCTTCAATGTTAGCATTAATTCTTGCTGTTTTTAAATTTTCATCACTTAAGATAAATATAAATCCATATTTAATACTAATTTCATTCAAGGCTTCATTTAAAGGTTTATTATCGAAATAAACATCTATTTTTTTTGAATTTATTTGGGTAAAACCATGAAATGGAGCGAAAAGCAAAAGAAGAATAATTAATTTAGGATAAAGTTTCATTCATTAGGTAATTTATTAAAGTTCATTTAAAAGTCTTTACGAATTACTTTTTAATTATGTTGCTTAGGATTATTATTAAAAGATAAAGATGTATGCTTTTTTAATAATTTTGCAATCATTTATAGCCTACTATTTTTTTTAAGATTATGAAATATGCATTAGAAAAGCAACTCCATTTAGCTATTGCATTTCAAAAAAAATGTCCATTTTTTTTAAATTTTTGAATAGAAATCAAATGCCATTTTTTCGAAAAAAGTTTCTATTGAATTGGCTTGTTGAAAGCCCACGTGTCCACCTTTTGATGTGATTAATAAATTTAAATTTTTATTGTTTTCGGCATCCCCTAATTCTAAACATTCTGGGGTAAGAAATGGGTCATTTTTAGCTTGCATAATTAACACAGGCACTTTTATTTTATGTAGAATTGGTTTCACGCTTGCTCTTAAATAAAAATCAGCCGCGTCTTTATAACCGTGTAAAGGAGCTGTGAAAGTGCTATCAAAGTCGTTAAAATCTTTAATATTTTTGAAGTTTTTTAAAGTTAAAATAGCATGATTTGGAAACATTGCTTCTTTTATTTCAATTTTTTTTCTAAGTTTTCTCAAAAATCTATTCATATAAAAGCGTTTTCCTTTTTTTTCAAGTTCTGCCACTGAACTTGTAAGGTCTAAAGGTACAGAAGCAACAGCAGCACATTTTACAGAGGCTGGGAATGTATCAGCATTTTCTGATAATACCCTTAAAGTTAAGCTACCACCCATACTAAATCCAATTAGAACAATTTCATCATATTCATTAGTTTGCAAAGCATAATCAATCACAAATTTAAGATCCGAAGCATCACCATGGTGATAAAATTTGGGTAAAAGATTCATTTCTCCTCCACAACTTCTGCAGTTCCAAGCTAAACCATCAAAACCATTCGAAATAAATTTTTTTAAAATTCCAACTACATAATGCCTCGTAGAATCCCCCTCTAGGCCATGCGTCACTATTACACATTTTTTACTTCCAGTTTTAGCCCAATCGACCAATAGAAAATCACCATCTGGCATAAATATCTTCTCTCGAGTAGCTTTTATTTTAATTTTTCGAAAAAGGCTAGGTAAAATGGTTTGGGCATGTCCATTAAATTGAGAAAAAGGGGGTTTAAACATGAATTAAAAAAAGTTTTCAACAAATTTCGGTCTGAAAAATGATTTTTTTAACAAATCTTCTCTTTTTAATTTAATAATAATGATTTGCATTTTATCTTTACAAATCAAGGTTTTAATTATTTAAAACAGCAAAAAATCTTATTCATCAAAAAAATAAACTAAAAATGCAAAGAACTTTCTTTTCAATTGCCTTCTTTTTTGTGAGCATTCTGTACAGTTTTGGGCAACAGATGCCCATAATATTGAACGAAAAGGCAAGAGCTAAACTAATTGATGAAATATTAGAAGATAGAATGAAAAATCTGCTTCCTTCACTTATGCGATCGGAGGGAATTGACATGTGGGTAATTATTTCAAGAGAATATAACGAAGATCCTGTGATGAAAACCATGCTTCCAAGTGTATGGTTGTCAGCTAGAAGGCGTACTGTTTTTGTTTTTTTTGATAATGGAAAAGAAGTCGAAAGATTGGCAATTGCAAGGTATGATGTTGGTCAACTGTTAAAAGGAGAGTGGGATTTAAACAATTATCCTAACCAATGGGACGCATTGACCAAAACTATTTCAGAAAAAAAGCCTAAAAAAATTGCATTAAATTATTCCAAAAATTATGGCCATGCCGATGGGCTCACTCATACAGAACACGATGAGTTTATATCTAAATTGAATCCAGAGGACAGGAAAAAGATAATTTCCGCTGAAAATTTAGCAGTTGGCTGGTTAGAAACTCGCACTGCAAAAGAAATGATTATCTACGAAAGTTTGAGCAGAATATCGCATCAAATAATTGATGAGGCATTTTCTGAAAAAGTTATTCAACCTGGCCAAACCTCTACAGATGATGTGGTTTGGTGGATGAGACAGAAAGTTGCTGATTTAGGGCTTCAAACTTGGTTTCATCCAACCGTTGATGTACAACGATTTGATCCAGAAAATTTTGACCACCTTCGCACTTTTACTAAGAAGCCCGAAACTCAAATTATTATGCCGGGGGATTTGATTCATTGCGATTTTGGTATTAGTTATTTACGATTAAATACAGACCATCAGCAAAATGCTTATATTTTAAAAGCCGGAGAAACTGAAATTCCTAGTTTTTTAACCAAAGCCTTTAAGGATGGAAATAGGCTTCAAGATATTTTAACTAATAATTTCAAAAAGGGTCTTAGTGGTAATCAAATTTTAGCGAATGCATTAATTGAAAGTAAAAAAGAAGGAATTATTGGGACTATTTATACGCACCCAATCGGTTTACACGGACATGCAGCAGGTCCAACGATAGGAATGTGGGACAATCAAGGTCCAACAATTGGACCAGGCGACTATCCATTAAAGGCTAATACCGCTTATTCGATTGAATTAAATGCGGCAGTTGAATTAAGTGAATGGAAAAAAACAATTCGAATAATGCTGGAAGAAAATGGTTTTTTTGACGGTTCTGGCTTCAGGTACATTGATGGACGTCAAAAGGAAATTTTGAAGATCCCTAGAGCTTCGGCAAATAAATGATATTTAACAAATTTAAAAGATTAGAAAGGTCCGAAAGTTTTTAATTTTGATTTTTGCAATGAAAATTGTTATTCTTTTAAAAATAAATTAGAACGTAAAAAGTCTTTTGATGGTAGTAAACCTAGACAGATATCATAAGAAAGTAGGTTAATCAGAAATGCCTGTTTACAAAATATTTAAGTTTAAAACTCTGGGTTTTTAATAAGCTATTTAATATATGGATCTAAATTGTATCACATTAGAGAGCAAAATTATGTAGTAATGGATTCAAATATTTTGCCTTTTCGCTTATTTAGACTTGAACATATTTTCAAAAAAAAATCGTAAACTATATTTAATATTTTTCCAAGTGGTGAATAAAATTTTAAGTTTTGTATTTATTTGTTTTATTTTTTCTTGCGAAAACAAGAAAGATGATTTTGAGAAGAAGTATTTTGATTTAGAAGGATTTTTACAAAAACAAATTTTGCTAAT
>JANNWE010000459.1:0-1800 GCA_031414675.1 Cytophagaceae bacterium | reverse complement strand
TAGTCATTTCTTTCAAAGAATATTCTTTGTTGATTATTTCCTTGATTATAAACATGATAAATAGTGTTTTTGTAAAATTGCATGATTGATTTAATATTTTCCCAAAATTAAAAAAATCTGAAATTAAATTATATTTATTTTTAGAAAAAATGGGAATTAAGGTAAAAAACGTTTATTTAGTCGTCCCTCAAAAAGTCATTGAAAGATTTTGGGCAATAAAGGATTGGTAAGCATCTAAAATTATTTTCAAGATGAGTTTCCAACGGTATATTGCCTCTGAACTCCAGAGGTTAATGACTCGTTTAAAATTCATAGCGGCGGCGGATAATAATACATTTATCTCATCTCCTTTTATACCTTTTAAAAAATTTCTACCCATTCGATAATTACGTTTTAGATGTCCAATTACCGGCTCGATGGCTGATCTTCTGCTATGGCCTTTTCGTTGTTCTTTGGTGATTTTTGGGTTTGATTTTGGTACTAAAATATTGGTTTGATTTACTTTGGTGACTCCCCGATATCCTCTGTCTACAAATGCATTCTTGGCTGTTTTTCCTGTTAGTTTTTCATATTGATTAATGGCTTTTTCAATTGTTTTACTGTCGTGCTCGGTGCTATTAAAATTCATTGCACCTACAATCACTCCTGTGTTTTGAGTGACTAAAATTGATACTTTACTACCAAATTCATACTTTTTGTGCTCCTTACCTTTGGTGTAACATTTAACCTCTGGCTCATGAATGCTATAAATTTTATTGCTATCGCTTCTTTTTTGACTCATAACTTTTTGGTAAATATCCAATGTGGATGAATATTTTGTCAAAACATCTGAAGGCAATTTTCGATTTAATTCTCTTACCAATCGACCTGCAATAGTCTTAATCTTTTTTGAAGCCATTCGTGCTTTTTTTGCACCATGTTTTGTATTTTTGAACCGCTGTAATCTTGAAAGTTTACCAACAGATCTTACATAAGTTTGACGTAAATCAATATTCTCTTTTTGTGCAATATTTCGACATTCGTTAATGACTTTTTTATACAATTTATCGTCCGTGGGAAAAGTGATGTTTTTTTCCTGAACAGTAGTGTCAGCACTCAAGTTATCATCTTCGGAATCTTTTCCGTTTACTCGAATACTTTCTTTAAAAATTAACTCGATACCTTCAGTGCCTATTCTCTTTCGGAACTCTACCAATTCTGTTGGAACACAGGGCCTACTAATCGAAAACTGAATTAAGCCTGAAAAGTATTGGTAATACACATTTTCAGACCACTGTTCTACAACACTTTCATCACTCAGATTTCTTAGCTGCTTTAATATCAGTAAAGAAACCATAAGCCGAATCGGTTTTGAAGGCTTACCCATGGACGTAGAATAATGTTTAGCAAAGGCTATGTCGAAATCTTTCCTTCGAATTTCATCCGCCAATCTGCATAAGGGGTGTTTTAGGTTTAACTGTTCTTTAAATAAAGGTGAAAAACCTAGCTCAATTTGATTTGAAGTCTGTTTTATCATACCACAAAATACCAGCTTTTAGTGATATTTTATACTTTTATGGTGATTTTTTTCATGAAAAATGAAAGTATTGTATTATAAATCAACGGTTTAAAGATATTTGAGGGACGACTATTTAGATTAAAAAAGAAAGCTAATCAGTTTTATTTATACTAAAAAAGTCGACTCTTTTGAGTCGACTTTCTTTATTTTTTTGGTTTTGGAGCTAGCATAACTATTAACCTCTTTCCTTCCAATTTTGGCGGTGCCTCAGGCTTGCCTAAATCTTCAAGAGCTTTTACAAA